>NZ_PCZU01000247.1:0-758 GCF_002887785.1 Rhodococcus sp. ENV425 | reverse complement strand
CGCCGGCCCGGCCCTCGACCTGCCGCTGCCCGCGCCGCCGGCCCCGCCGACGTGGTCGCCCGAACCCGAGCTCGACGCGATAACCGAAGTGCTGCAGTCTCTTCCGGTTCCGGCAGTGCCGGGAATCGACGAAATGCTGCGTCCACTGCGCGACCTCGGCGACCTGTTCGGTACCGGCATCGTCGACGCGCTCGACCCGTCGGCGGTCCTGCAGCAGTCGTCGCGGATGCTCGACGGCGCGGCGTCGCTGGCCCGCACGGCACTGCACGCACTGCCGGACTCGTGGGAGGGCGCACCCGCCGAGGCGGCGCTCGACAAGGGTCGCCAGGCCCAGGTCACCGCGGTCGAGCTGAGCGAAAGGGGCGACGAGATCGGGGCCGTCACGCGCGCCGCCACCGCGAGTGTCGAGCGGGGCAACGTCGAACTCGGCGGGATCGCCCAGTCCTTCCTGGCCTTCGCCACCGCGACCGCGCCCGTCGCGCTGACGCCGCCGGGTCAGATCGCGCTGCTCACTTCCGCCGCCGAGCATGTATCCGCGGCACTGGCGGTGGTCGCGCGCACCCGCGGTGAGCTTCTCGGCTACACCACGGCGATGAACGCCCTCGCCGCACCCATCGCCGTGCCCGCCCCCGTCGCCGCGCCCGGCCTGCCGGCTCCGGCCGACGTCGCAGCGGCGGCCACGGGAGCCGTGGACACCGTCGCCGGCGCGGTCGGTGTGTCCGACGACCTTCCCGCGCAGACGCACGCCGCGGCGTTCG
>NZ_PCZU01000246.1:629-6200 GCF_002887785.1 Rhodococcus sp. ENV425 | reverse complement strand
GAAGTGGTGAACCTAACAAAGTCCTACTAGGCCGTGTTTCAAAAGTGGGAGATCACCAGGCTGTTCAGACGTAGAGGCGTGTCGTGAGCACTGAATGAGCGAGGTCTCCGGTAGAGGGTTTATCGACCAAGAGAAACCTGAATACCTCCAGACCTCGTGACCAGCGTAGCGGTGACGGGCCGGGCGGACCTGACCGACGCGCAGTGGGCGGTGCTCGAAGCACTGCTGCCGCGCCCGGCCAGGCCGGAACGGCCCTGTGTGTGGACGAAACGCCAGCTCATCGACGGTATCCGCTGGCGCACCCGCGTCGACGCCCCGTGGCGTGACGTCCCGACCCGGTACGGGCCCTGGCAGAGGCGTGTACGGCCTGTTCCGCCGCTGGCAACGCTCCGGGGTGTGGGCACAGATCCTGACCGCGCTGCAGGCGTCGGGCGACGCCGCCGTCCGGATCGTGTGGGATGTCAGCGTCGACTCGACCATTGTGCGCGCCCACCAGCACGCCGCCGGTGCCCGCCGGTCGCTGCAGCTCGAACCGGCCGGCGGCGTCGAAACCGAACCCGACGACCATGCTCCCGGGCGCTCGCGGGGCGGGTGGAGCACCAAGCTGCATCTGGGCTGTGAGCAGGACGGCCGGCCGCTGGCGGTGCTGCTCACTCCCGGTCAGCACGGCGACAGTCCGCAGTTCACCGCGGTGCTCGAGCGGATCCGGGTGCCGCGGCTCGGATCGGGTCGGGCCCGCACCGGCCGGTGCGGGTGCTGGCGGACAAGGCCTACAGTTCCCGCGCCAACCGCTCCTACCTGCGTCGACGTGGCATCAGAGCGACGATCGCGATCCCGTCCGATCAGCTCGCGCACCGCCGCAGACGGGGCTCGCGAGGTGGACGTCCCCCAGCGCTCGACCGTCAGGTATACCGGCAGCGGCACGCGGTCGAGTGCGGCATCAACCAGCTCAAACAGCACCGGGCGGTGGCCACCCGCTACGACAAGCTCGCCGTGCGTTATCTGGCCACCGTCCACGTCGCTGCCCTCAACCGGTGGCTATGAATCAGAGGACATTTGAAACACGCCCTAGTGTTCTGAGTCGGGAATTGCATTCATAACTATAGAATCGGTGGATGGCGCGTACCGGGCGGCCGAAGGCCGAGCTGACACTGTCCGACGACGAACGTGCCGCATTGGAGGGCTGGGTGCGGCGCTCGTCGACACCTCAGGCGTGGGCGTTGCGGTGCCGGATCATCCTCGCGTGCGCGGACGGCATCTCGAACAAGGAGGTGGCCGCTCGCCTCGGTTCGACGCAACATGCGGTGGGACGCTGGAGATCCCGATTCCTCGAGCACCGCATCGCAGGACTCGGAGACATGCCCCGATCCGGCGGACCACGTTCGGTGACCGACGCCCAGGTCGCCGACGTGGTCACCCGGACGCTCGAGACCACCCCGAAGAACGCGACACACTGGTCGACGCGAACAATGGCGCAGGAGATGGGCCTGTCGCAATCGACGGTCTCGAGGATCTGGCGAGCCTTCGGGTTGCAGCCCCGCCGAACCGAGGGATTCAAGCTCTCGACCGATCCGTTCTTCGTCGACAAGGTCCACGACGTCGTGGGGCTGTACCTGGATCCGCCGGAGCGGGCACTGGTCTTCTGTGTCGACGAGAAGTCGCAGATCCAGGCCCTGGACCGGTCGCAGCCGGTGCTGCCGATGATGCCCGGGGTGCCACAGCGGATGACCTCCGACTACGTGCGCGCCGGCACCACCACCACCTTGTTCGCCGCCCTCGACGTCGCGTCGGGGAAAGTGATCGGGTCGCTGCATCGCCGCCACCGCGCCGACGAGTTCAAAAAGTTCCTCATGACCTTGGACAAGCAGACCCCACCGGGTCTGGATCTGCATCTGGTGCTCGACAACTACGCCACCCACAAGACTCCGGCGATCAAGGCTTGGCTGCTGGCGCATCCACGGTTCCATCTGCACTTCACCCCGACCGGATCGTCCTGGCTCAATCTCGTCGAGCGGTGGTTCGCCGAGTTGACCAACAAGCAGATCCGTCGCGGGGTGCACAAGTCGATTCAGGCTCTGGAGAAGGACATTCGAGCCTGGATCGCACAGTGGAACACCGATCCGAAGCCTTACGTATGGACGAAGACCTCGGACGAGATCCTCGAACGTCTCGCGTCATATTTGAACAGAATTCCTGACTCAGAACACTAGAGGCCAGACCGCCAGTGCCAACCAAACCGGTGATCCGTTCCGCGGTCGAGAGCGCGCTCTGGTGGCCGAGGGATGAGGTGCTGCAGGCCACGGCGGTGAGCCGATTCGATTATGCGACAATACCGCCGCGATCATGCGAGGCCCCGGCGCTGCCCACAGATAGCCAATCTGCTCGACAATGCCCTGGCCGTGTCCTCGCCGGGCAGCACCGCCGAGGTCACCGTCGACAGGGCCGCCACCGACATCGGACCTGCACGTGCTCGACGACAGCCCGCCCTGTTCCCCGAGAACTGCGGCCGGGACTTCGACCGGTTCAGGCGTGCCCGCACCGACACCGAAGACAGCGGACGTGGAGGCGGTCACCGGGCCTTGTACACCGAGTACCAGGTGCGCCGTGCGACGCGCAGCACGGCGCCGTGCAGTTGCTCTGCGCGGTGATACAGCTCTCGTCGGCGCAACTCCCGCCGGATGTCGGACTCGTTCTCCAGTGCGGCAATCGCAACCCGATAGGCGTGCTCGGCCGTCGACAGTTTTTCGATGGTTCGGTCCGCGTACATCGCGGCGGTGCCATGCGGCAGCGCACGCAGCCCGTCCATGAGGGGAACCGCCGCATCTGCCAGTGCATCGAGCAGCCCCACCAGATAGGGGTCCGGTTCGGTGCATCTCAGACCCCCGCACGACAGCTCCGATTCCCGGATCAGCGCATACCCGGCTTCCGGGATCTCACCGAGACGTTCCCCGAGTTCGAACAAGTCCTCGGCCTCGAGGGGCGTGCTGAAACTGTCCCGTACGGCGTTGTGGAGGTTGCGACGCGCGGCATGCTCGGCTGCGGCGGCACTGCGCAGCTCCGCGACGGCCTCACGGGTGAGAATCTCGCCCTGCCCCCATCGGTGCAGGATGTGCATGCTCTGCTCCACGGCGGTGGCTTGGGCCTGCAACAGGGCGAGTACGTCGAACGACCGAGGCAGAAACCAGGAGGTAGGCCGGTGGGGCCAACGCATCAGATCGCCTCCCAGATCGGAAACAGCACCGCCCCCAGCAGGGCGGTCGCCGGCAGCGTGACGATCCAGGCCGAGCCCATCTCTTCGACCACCTTCCAGTGCACATGGCGCGTGCGTCGCTGTGCCCCCACACCTACCACGCCGGCCGCGACGACGTGAGTGGTGCTCACCGGTGCCCCGACGAGGGCGGCTCCGAGGATCACGCCGGCGGCGCCGCTTTGGCTGACCAGTCCGTCGAGTGGGGTCAGCCGGTATACTCCGCGGCCCACGGTTCGCACGATTCGCCAGCCGCCGAACGCGGTTCCGGCGGTCAGGGTTGTCGCGGCGGCGAGTTTGACCCACAGCGGAACCGTGAACTCCGGCAGCTGCCCGCTCGCGACGAGCAGCAAGGTGATCACGCCCATGGACTTCTGCGCGTCGTTGCCTCCGTGGCTGAACGCGAGCGTGGCGGCGGTGACCCATTCGGCCTTGCGTACCGGGCCGAGGGCACGGTGCCGGGCCCGCCGCACCACTCGCCAGGCGAGCGCTCCGAGCAGTGCGCACGCCAGGGCGCCCAAGACAGGCGAGATCGCCAGTCCGAGAAGAATTCCCACAACGCCGGTAGGGCGGCCGTCGGTGAAGCCGCCCCACTGCACTCCGGCAACTCCGGCGGCGACCAGGGCCGCCCCGACCAGCCCGCCGACGAGGGCATGCGACGAACTCGACGGCAGCCCGAGTCGCCACGTCAACAGATTCCACATGATTGCCGCGGTGAGCGCGGCGCCGACCGCGGCGACCGTGACATCGGCGGGTAGCTCGACGACCCCGCCGACCGTGTCGGCCACGGCCGTGCCGAGGAGCAGCGGGCCGGCGAAATTCCCGGCCGCGGAGAGCGCGAGCGCGTGTCCCGGCCGGGCAGCCCGAGTAGCGACAAGTGCTGCAATCGAGTTCGCCGAGTCGTGAAAACCGTTGGTGAGATCGAACGCCAACGTCGTCACAATGGCCAGCAATACGGCGAAGTCCACGGGTCAGTCCGCTCAGCCGGAGGGAAGGTGCCCGGCTGCAGCCCTCGAAAACAGCGATACGCCCAACGCAACCACACCCGTCGGCACCCTTCCGGGGAGGGCAGCCTCGCTGCAGCCGGCACGCAAGCCCGGAAAAGTCGGCGCGAGCGAGATGACGGCCATGTTCCTCCGGCGGTGATCGGTGCGGGCGCTGACGATCCGGGCACCATTGTGCAGCAGGTCCAGCCTGGGGACATTCCAGTGGGGAACATTGCAGCTTCGGCGGCCCGGCGAGCGCCGTCCGCGCCGGCTGGGGTGGACAAGTTCCCGCCCCGGCTGCCATGTCACACAGATCGCTGCGTCCCGGTCTGCGAAGACTGGGTTTCTTCAGCAAATCTTCACCCGATCTCGTCTTCGGCTACCGCCGCAGGCATCTACCGTGGGTGCACCACGGCTGCAGTGGCCGGACAGCCGCGGGTCGGTGACCTGTCCGGTCGGAAGCATCCGAGGTGCGCGGTGGCTGTATCGAGGTCCGAGCCCGCCGAGCCCACGGCCGGTGCGACGCCGGTGGCGGTGTTGGCGGCAGAGGGGGTCGAGAAGAGTTTCGGTCGTGGCTGGTGGCCGCGGCGGCACCGCACCGCGGTGCTGCGCGGGGCGGAACTGGAGTTGCACCCCGGCGAGGTGGTGGGGTTGGTGGGGGAGAACGGCTCGGGCAAATCGACGCTGATGAAGATTCTCGTCGGGGATCTACGGGCCGATGCCGGCAGTGTGCGTCGTCCGCGGCGACTGGGCTATTGCCCGCAGCAGCCGGTGGTCTACGACCGGCTCACCTGCGACGAGCACTTCGAGTTGTTCGGACGGGCGTACCGGATGAGTCCGGAGGCCGCGCACCTCTCCCGCGGCCGCCTGTACACCACGTTGGGGTTCGACCGCTACGCCGGCACCCGTGCCGACCGGTTGTCGGGCGGGACGCTGGCGAAATTGAACCTGGGGCTGGCGCTGCTGGCCGATCCGGAGGTGTTGTTGCTGGACGAGCCGTATGCCGGGTTCGACTGGGACACCTATCTGCGGTTCTGGGAGATCGTGGCGCAGCGTCGGCAGGCGGGCCGCTCGGTGTTGATCATCAGTCATTTCGTGGCGGACGAGCAACGGTTCGATCGCATCGTCGATCTGCGGGAGGGGCGGACGGTGCCGCGATGATCCTCACCCCCACCGCGCGGTCCGCGGTCGACGATGTCCGGGCGCTGAGCGGCCGGTTCCTGGCCGACTACGCCCGCAACCCGGTGAATCTGCTGGTGCTGGTGGTTGTGCCGGTGGTGTTCGTGATCGTTGCGGCCGGCGCGATGGCCGATGCGGCCCGGCTGCTCGGGGGTGCGA
>NZ_PCZU01000246.1:0-619 GCF_002887785.1 Rhodococcus sp. ENV425 | reverse complement strand
CGCGATGTACTTCCAGATCAATGCCGCCCGCGCGGCGGACCGTCGACTGGTGTCGGCGGGCCTGACGGCACGGCGGCTGGTGCTGGCCCGGCTCGGTACCGGAGTGGTGTTGGCGGTGCTGGTCTCGGCGGTGGCGTTGCTGGCGCTGGCGGTGCGGGTCGGAATCGATGCTCCGGTGCGGGTGACGGTGGGCACGATGATGTTCGCGGTGATCTATCTGGCCATCGGGGCGATGGTCGGGGCACTGGTGCGCAACCCGGTCAACGGCACCGTGCTGATCCTGTTCGTTTGGATCGTCGACGTGTTCTTCGGGCCGGCGATCGGCTCGGCGCAGCGGGTGGCCACCCGCGGATTTCCCACCCACTTCGTGACGCTGTGGATGGTGGATGTGCCTTCCCGACACGGCGGGAAGGTCGGGGACCTGGGATGGGCACTGGTGTGGATGGACGGGGCGCTGCTGCTCGGGGCGATGGTGGTCACCGCCACCGTCGGGGGATTGCACGGGCACCGCGAGCGCACCGGCCGGGGTGGGCGGGCGGACCGGTTCTCGGTCGGTCTGACCATGGGATTGCGGGACTGGCGCCGCAATCCGGTGCTGTGGGTGCTGCTGGTGGTGGTG
>NZ_PCZU01000035.1:38036-58455 GCF_002887785.1 Rhodococcus sp. ENV425 | reverse complement strand
CCCCCACCCCCGCCGCTCCCCCTACCGGAACTGCCCCCGATACCCGGACTCTGAACCCCTCGAGCCCACACACCATCGACATGTTCTGAGGCGTGACGCTTGGTCCTTGCTCGACGGCAGGCCGGTGAGCCCCCCACCAGGTGTGGTGGATAAGCACGATTACCCACCACTCATGTTGCGGTGCAGCAGAGTTGGACGGAACGACGGGCGAGGAAGGTGCCATCGCGCCTGTGCCCGCTTGGCGTGGGAACACGGGTTCAGGACCGGGACCGTCCCAGCCGATCAATCCGGCCGGATCGGCGGCAGCGAACAGCGCCACGACGGCATCTTTGCTGGTGCCGTCCGGCGACCGACCGGCGATCGGATCGAGGTGGTGTTCGTGCTGGAGGTGCGAGACGTGGCGACCGTACGCGCCCGGCTGTGCTGGACGCGGTAGTGGTGGCGCCAACGTCATTCCGGCTCGTGCCGGAACGACGTTCCTACGCCACGGGCGAGGCCCCCGGAACCAGGGATTCCGGGAGCCTCGCCTGTGTTGCGCTGTCAGAGGCAGTCGTTGCCGGGCGCGGGCAACTCGACCCCGAAGTCGCGTCGCATGATCCCGACTCCCGTGCCGGACAGGGTGCGCAGCTTCGTCGGGTGCAAGCCGACCTCGAGTGCCTGCTCGACAAGGCCGAGCAGGCGCGTGTCGGACAGCGGATGCAACGCCGCTTCCTCGCGGGCGGCGTCGAACGCGCACCCTGCGTCCGGTCCCTGGACGTCGACGTAGGCGAAGACCCGGTAACCGTCAACGCTGCCACTCGCTCCGATCCGTGCAGGCTCCGAGCCACTGCGGCCATCGCCTCGGACGCGGCGGCCGGGTCTAGCACTCCACTGCCCCGCACGCGATCGACGGACAGACCGGGACGGCTACGGCCGACATGAGCCCATGCGTCGAGCCTGAGCCCCGCTCTTCTTCGCCATGGTCGCGGAGGGCGCGCACATGCGCCTTCCCGCGTGCGCCCGCTGGAACGTGACCGAATCTGATCCACCAGGATGTGACCTGCGTCCGCACCGCAGCGAGGGGGAGTATCGGCCTCTGCTTGCTTGCTGCTGTGCGCCGCCGCCGCTCACTCACACGAAGAAGCCTCCTCCTGCTGCTACTGATGGATAGGACAGCAGGTTGTCCGTGGCATTCTTCGCGTGAGGCGGCAGCTCCACGCCCCGGGACGGTTTCGGCGACCGGCTTGTCGATCCGAGGGAGCGCTTCCATATGCTTGGTGTTGCGCACGTCCTGATCGGCGTCGGTCGTGAACTGTTCCACCGATCCGGAACGCTGACCGGCGAGTGACGTGCGTCTCGTCCGGGCCGGCATCCAACCACCGGACGTGTCCTACGAGCCGGAAAGGCAGAGGAGCACAGTGAGCACAGCAGAATTGGCACAGTGGAACTCCGAGGAGGCTCTTGCGGAAGCGATGATCCCGATCATCGGTGGCTTACACCGCACGCGTTCGGTGACCATTCTGCTTCACAGCCGCTCCCTGGTGAACAAGTCGGTCATCAGCATCCTGCGAACCCATCGTTTCGCCCGACAGATCAGCGGCGACGAGCTGTCCGTCGAAGAGACGTTCCCTTTCCTCGAGGCACTGACGCATCTCGACCTCCGGCCCTCCAAGATCGATCTCGGACTGCTGGTGATGAACTACCGGGCGAACGGCGACGGAGTGTCGATCCCTGAGTTCGTTGCACGCAGTCTTGCCGAACTGGCCGGTACCGCTCCGACGTCTCCGCAGCCGCAGGATGTGATCCTGTACGGATTCGGGCGCATCGGTCGACTGGTGGCTCGACTCCTGATCGAAAAGGCCGGCTCGGGAAATGGGTTGAACTTGCGCGCCGTGGTGGTCCGAAAGGGAGGTAGTGACGACCTGACCAAGCGCGCCTCGCTGCTGCGTCGCGACTCGGTCCACGGGCAGTTCAACGGCACGATCAAGGTCGACCCAGAGAACAACACCCTGATCGCCAACGGCAACGTCATCAAGTTCATCTACAGCAACGATCCGACGAGCGTCGACTACACCGAGTACGGCATCGACAACGCCATCCTGATCGACAACACCGGGATCTGGCGCGACCGCGACGGGCTGTCGCAGCACCTCCGCCCGGGTGTGGCCAAGGTGGTGCTCACCGCGCCCGGCAAGGGCGACGTGCCCAACATTGTGCACGGCGTCAATCACCGCGACCTCGACCCGACCGAGAACATCGTCTCGTGCGCATCGTGCACCACCAATGCCATTGTCCCGCCACTGAAGGCCATGGACGACGAGTTCGGTGTCGCGCGAGGCCACGTCGAGACCGTGCACTCCTTCACCAATGACCAAAACCTGCTGGACAACTACCACAAGGCCGATCGGCGCGGCCGATCGGCGCCCTTCAACCTCGTGCTCACCGAAACAGGTGCCGCTTCGGCCGTGGCGAAGGCGCTCCCCGGCCTTCAGGCCAGGATCACTGGCAACTCGATCCGCGTACCCACCCCGGACGTCTCCGTCGCCATCCTCCACCTTCAGCTGGGGCGTGAGACCACCAAAGATGAAGTGCTCGAACATCTTCGTCAGGAATCGCTGACAGGCGCACTGAGTCGGAATCTCGACTACACCGCGGCAACCGACGCCGTGTCCAGCGACTTCATCGGTTCACGCGCGGCGTGCATCATTGACGCCAACGCGGCAATCGTCGACGGTGACACCGCCATTCTCTACGTCTGGTACGACAACGAGTTCGGTTACTCATGCCAGGTGGTGCGTACCGTCCAGTACCTCTCGGGCGTGGAGTACGCCGTCTATCCCGTCACGGGCAGCGCTGCCGTGGAGCCGGTCGGTTCGCCTGCCACTGCCCAGTGACATCGCACCTGCGAGGGGTCGTCTGCGGGGTGAATGCCGTGGCAGCAGCGGTATGGGACCGAATCGTGGAGAGTTCTTCTACGGCACCACGAGCGTATACCGGGCTGAATCGGGCACGCACGTCCTGACGGACGAACTGTCGCCTGTCACGTACTGGCGATTCACGGTTCCGGAAGGCGAACCGCCGAAGGACTCCCACGCCACGGTCGAGCTGCGCTGCACGTGCATCCGTTCGAGGACTTCACCGGCCGAGCGGTCCGGGTGAGGGTCGCCGAAGCGATGCGGCGGCTGGATTTCCCGTTCTCGAGCTCAGCGTCGAACGGGACACCGCCCCACATGCCCGGTATGTGGCGGCGCTGCGGGAGTGGGATCAGCACCGGTCATTGGCTCTGCGGTGCGAATTCTGGCGGGACGTTCGTTTCGCATCGTCGGACGATCAGAACTGAGGGCCCTGCCTGCGACGCAGCATCGAGCCGGGGGAGCAGGAATGCCGCCCGTGAGCTCCGGTCAACCATGCCGGGCAAGCACGCCCAGCAGGGCTGCGAGCGAGTACGAACGCGGCTGCGCTGCGGGCCGGGGCGAGCGCCTCGGCCCGCAGGCGACACAAGCGCCCACCGAGTGCGAAGACCCGGGGCGGCGGTGTCGAGCCGTAGGCCCGGTCCGCTGCGATGCGAATGCTGCATTCGTGGCATGGATGCAGCGCACGCATGTGTCCGCCAGCGCGTGTCATCGATCGGAGTGCGGGGTATGCCACGGCGGCGTCGGTGCGATGCAGGTCTGTTCGGAGCAGGATGCGGTACTCGGAACGGCCGTGGGTGTTCAGTAGCGGGCGGGATGGCCGGCGTCGTCCCAATCGGGCAGCGGCGGCACCCGGGTGGCCAGGACGGTATCGGCGAAGATCAGCGCGACGGCAAGGGTGCGGGCCACCGGGCGGAGGACCAGGGTGGAGATCATCAAAACGTGCCTCTTCCTTCTGCGAGTGGCCGCCTGGCGACGGGGAGGGCCCGGACACCCCGCCCCAGGGGAAGGCGGGGCGTCCGGGAGGGGCGACTCGTCGGCCCGAGGTGCGCGCACCGCCGGCAGGGGGTGGCGGTGCGCGGCAGCGGGCCTCGCCGAGTCGACGGCGACGGTCGTGCAACCTTCAACCACATTTACGGCACTCGGTGCAGAAAATCAATCCGGGGCGTCCCGGGATGCCGGCGCGAAGGCCCGAGCGGTGCGCCCGGCCCCGGCGCCCCGGACCGGTGACAGTCGGCAGGCCCGAGGACGGTCGACCTCCTGCGCCGTGTCGGCAGTGAGCGAATCGAAAGTACGCGGGTGGAGAGATGCGGGCCCTCGAGGTGCGCACCTGTCTCCGGTGCGCATCGAAGGGGATCCGGAAGGGGAAAGTGGCGTCGCTCTAGGCTGACCTCTCGTGCACGCTTTCGTCGATGAGAACACCGTCCGCGGCATCCTGGTGGTGGCCGCAGTGGCGGATCCGTCGGCGCCCGATCAGGCGCGCAGAACGTTGACGGCGCTGAGAATGAAGGGTCAGGAACGGATCCACTTCAAGTCCGAGCGCGATGCCCGCCGACGCACGATCTGCTCGGCCCTGGAGACATTGGACGTGCAGGTGCACGTCTACGACGCGACCGGGCTGACACCCAAGGTCGGGCGCCCACGATGCCTCGAGGCACTGGTGGACGACCTTGCCGAGCTGTCGGTCTCGCGTCTGGTGCTCGAGCAGGACGATTCCACCGTCAAGTCCGATCGCCGCACGTTGTTCGACGCCACCGGCAAACACGGGATCCGGGATCGGCTGACGTATCACCATCTGCGCGCCAAGCAGGAACCGATGCTGTGGATTCCCGACGCGGTCGCCTGGTGTCTGGCCAAGGGCGGCGAATGGCCTGCCCGGGTCCGGCCGTTGATCACCAAGACCGTGGCAGTGCGGTAGAAACGCGAAACCCGGCTCACCAACCGTCCGGAAGGCTGCCGGGTCCACTTCACCGGAGCTAATGCCCCGTGCACTCATCACAGTGCCAGACAGACAGATTTGGTGCAAGCACCAGGCCAGAAAGGTGCAGGTGAGGGCCGTCGGCAGCAAGTACGCCCCTTTGAGGGTGCAGCATCAGACCAGTGCGGATTCGGGGCGCACCAGCCGGGCACGAAGCCGCAGTTCAGCACGCTTGTGAGCGATCGACAGGGACGTGTCATAGCGTCCGAAGATGGTGGACGTCACGGGTTCGCGTCTTCTGCAACTCGTGATTGTCCATGATGGATAATTCCGGTTATCCATCAATAGTATTGTTGTGCAGCGGGATTGGACGTAACGCCGGGTCGAACGCGATGCCATGACGCTGGCGCTACACGTCGCGCAGGAACGCGAGTTCAGACTCATTCCGAACCGGGACCGTCCCAGCCGATCGCTCTGGCAGCGTCGACGGCGACACACAGCGCCGGGGCTGCGCCAGCACTGCCGATCGACTGTGCATGTGCACTCGCCCCACCTCGTTTTCCGCGAGCTCCTTCACCGGTATCGCACGAAAACTGTTGTGGCGCATTGTGAAACGAAATGCCGATAACCTATATTACGTTAAGTAAAGTACTGCACCGATTGGTGGTGGCGACGTCCGGGACATCGAGTGTCAGCACCTCCTCGGCCCGGACGGATGAGGTGCTGACACTCGATGTACCGTTCAGCCGGAGCGGTGGGTCACACCGATCTTCACGGTGACACCGCCGGAGCACACCTCAGTCGTGCGCAGCTCGACCGTTTGGGCGTGTCGAACACGACGCTCACCAGGGCGTAGCATTCCAGGTCAGGTACGCGTCGGTTCCTATGCCACGAATGAGCGGTACCGAGAATGGATCTATTCGGCAAGTTTCGCGACTGCTTGCGCCCAGAGGAAGAATTTGTTGGTGCCAAGATCGCCGACGGTTTTGATATTGAACGCGGCTTTGAGGTGCTCGGCGTCGGACTCGCTCACACCTTTGAGTGCGGCGACCGGGGCCTTCGCGAGCTCCTCTACCGGAAGGGTTTCGTAGGCCTTGTCGAACTTCGAGGCGATACCAGCCATGTGCCTGACCTCCACTACTCGTTTCGGCTTCCGTATACCAGTTAATACGGTCCCTCACGCGATCGACGCGATTTCGGGCGGCGAGTCGCCCAAGGTCACCCCGCCCTCTCGGGGCATCGGCCGTCATTGGGGTCAACGATCACCCCTGGGCGTCCTGCCAGACTCGTTCGACGGAACGAGCAGTCCGGGCGACTACTGACGTTCGATATGCGCTGCCGCGCCTGACCTCGGAATGTACCGGTCCTTAGCGCAAACGATCTGATGATCGACAAACTTCGTCAACTCAATTCTCATCGGTGTGATTTCGTGCCAATGCTGGCCGTCGTCCGCGTACTACGCGAGCAGGTCGACTGGCCCTCCGTTTGGGGGGCCAGTCGACCTCCCCTCTGCCCGTGCATTCTTGGGGCTGCTCGACGACCCGCGGTTACACCGGCCGTGGAGTGGCGGACCCTACTCACAAGGATGCAGGTCTACCTGTCACGGTGCAGTTCCGGATTCAGGGTTGACGGCCGCCAGCGCGGTGTTCAAGGTCTGACTCGGCCGCATCACGGCCACGGTCTTATCCCTGTCCGGCTTGTAGTAGCCGCCGATGTCAACCGGCACGCCCTGCACCTCGATCAGCTCCCGCACGATCGTGTCCTCGTCCCTGGCCAGCGTCTCGGCCAGCGGGGCGAACTGTTCTGCGAGTTCCGGGTCCTCGGTCTGCGCGGCAAGTTCCTGCGCCCAGTACATCGCGAGGTAGAACTGGCTGCCCCGGTTGTCGAGCTCGCCGGTCTTGCGCGACGGGCTCTTGTTCGTCTCCAGCAGCTTGCCAGTCGCTGCATCGAGCGTTGTTGCCAGGATCTTGGCGCGCTCGTTGCCAGTCTTGATGCCGAGGTCCTCCAGGCTTACGGCCAACGCCAGGAACTCACCGAGCGAATCCCAGCGCAGGTGGTTCTCCTCCACCAACTGCTTGACGTGCTTGGGCGCCGACCCGCCGGCGCCCGTCTCGTAAAGGCCGCCGCCCGCCATCAGCGGCACAATCGACAGCATTTTGGCGCTCGTACCGAGTTCGAGGATCGGGAACAGGTCGGTGAGGTAGTCACGCAGTATGTTGCCGGTCGCGGCGATAGTGTCCATCCCGCGGATCAGCCGCTCCAGCGTGTACCGCATCGAGCGCACCTGCGACATGATCTGGATGTCGAGGCCCTCGGTGTCATGATCCTGCAGGTACAGCTCGACCTTCTTGATCAACTCGTTCTCGTGAGGGCGGTACGGGTCGAGCCAGAACAGGACCGGCATACCGGAGTTGCGTGCCCGGGTGACCGCGAGCTTGACCCAGTCGCGGACCGGCGCGTCCTTGACAGTGCACATGCGCCAGATGTCACCCGCCTCGACTTGCTGGGTGAGCAGCACCTCACCGGTGGCGACATCGACGAAGTTGGCCTCGCCCTGCTCTGGAATCTCGAAAGTCTTGTCATGCGAGCCGTACTCCTCGGCCTTCTGCGCCATAAGCCCGACGTTGGGGACGGTACCCATGGTCGTCGGGTCGAACGCGCCGTTGGTCTTACAGAAGTTGATGATCTCCTGGTAGATGCGCGCGAAAGTAGACTCCGGCATGACCGCTTTCACGTCCTTGGGTCTTCCGTCGGCGCCGTACATCTTGCCGCCTGAGCGGATCATCGCCGGCATCGAGGCATCCACGATGACGTCGCTGGGTGAATGGAAGTTCGAGATGCCGCGGGCGGAATCGACCATGGCCAACTCGGGACGGTGCTCATGGCAGTTGTGCAGGTCCTGATTGATTTCGTCGCGCTGCGTGCTGGGCAGCGTCTCGATCTTGTCGTACAGGTCGCCGAGACCATTGTTGACGTTGACGCCCAGTTCGTCGAACAGCTTCTGATGCTTGGCGAAGGCATCCTTGTAAAAGGTCTTCACCGCGTGGCCGAAGACGATGGGGTGCGAGACCTTCATCATCGTCGCCTTGACGTGGAGGGAGAACATCACGCCCGTCTTGCGCGCATCCTCCATCTGCTCCTCGTAGAAGTCGAGCAACGCCGTCTTGCTCATGAACATGCTGTCCATGATGTCGCCCTCACCCAGGTCCACCTCGGGCTTGAGGACGATCGTCTCGCCGCCCTCGGTCACCAGCTCCATCCGGACCTTGCGCGGCCGGTCCAGCGTCATCGACTTCTCGCCGTGGTAGAAGTCGCCGTGCCGCATGTGTGCGACGTGGCTGCGTGAGGCCATCGACCACTCGCCCATGCTGTGCGGGTGCTTACGGGCGTACTCCTTCACCGCCCGGGGTGCGCGCCGATCGGAGTTGCCCTCACGCAGGACCGGGTTGACCGCACTGCCGAGAATCTTGCCGTAGCGCTCCCGGATGGCACGCTCCTCTTCCGTCTTCGGGGTGTCCGGGAAATCCGGGACCTGGTAGCCCTTGCCCTGCAGTTCCTTGATGGCGGCCAGGAGCTGCGGCACAGACGCGCTGATGTTGGGCAGTTTGATGATGTTGGTCTCGGCCAGTTGCGTCAGACGACCCAGCTCGGCAAGGTTGTCCGGGACGCGCTGCTCTTCCGTAAGGAGGTCGGGGAACTCGGCCAGGATCCGCGCCGGCACCGAGATGTCGCTGGACTCGATCTCGATGCCGGCGGCACCAGCGAAGGTACGCACGATCGGCAGGAAGGCGTAGGTCGCGAGCAACGGTGCCTCGTCGGTCAACGTGTAGATGATGGTCGACTGCTTATCGGCGCTCATTCTTGTCTCGTCTCCCACGTCAGTTCGGTCCGCTTCACGAAGTGCTTGCGTGCGGTATCACATCGACTATCAGGCTACGTGCGAGAACACAAGAACCATATTTACCCGCCGGTAGCGCGAACTCCGCTGACAGGCTCCGACGGCCTGCTGGACGCTCTACCGTGAACGTCATAGCCGCTCGCGACCAAGAACGCCGCAGTCCAGCGCGCCACCGACTCGATTGCCGACGATGCGTGGGCCCCGGCGAAACATCCGGGAGCGGGCCGCGACCCGGACACCGGAGCGTGGATCTCCGATGCCGGGGTCGCCGAAACCACCTACACCGCCTTTACTTCCGCCAATGCTCCGGTCACTGGGACGACGGGATGCTCAACTGCCCCTGGCGAACGGGGACGGGGACGGGGACGGGGACGGAACATCCTGTCTCACAGCGGATCCGAAGCACATCGCTCCCGGCCGGAACTCGGTGCGCGCCGCGAAGCAGGCGTACGGCGAAGCGCTGCGACACTCATCGTGCGCTAGGAGAACCGCAACTGCAATCACGCTGCCCGGGCACACCACAGCATCAATACTGGCGGTCTGCACCCGGGGGCACGCCGCTCATCGCCAACGCAGTCACCGACATCGGTCCTTGACGGGTTGTCACGATCCCCCCAGACCGGGGCCTGAGCGAGAAGAGAAAAGAGTTGAGAGCGCTGCGCCTCTCGCGGACTTCTCCGAGTTCACCGTGCGCAGGGCCGCGCGGCAGGATAGGAAACCGTCGGACCGACCGCAGGGACGCGACTCAGGGCAGATCGAGATGCAGCCGCAGAGCGTCGTCGAGCGCGGCAAGCGTTCTCGTCGAGAGCTTCCCGACCGGGTCACCGTCGAGACGACGCACCGAAACCGAACGAACCTGCTCCGCCTGAGCCTTCGACTCACGCGGCATACCCGATTCGTCAGGTTCGACGAGAACCTGAAACGCGAACACATGTGCCGTGTTACTCGTCAACGGCACCACGGTGACCACCCCCCGACCGAGTCGCTCCGCCGTCGCATTGGCGCGATCATTACTCACCACAACGGCGGGTCGACGCTTGGCCGCTTCACTCCCCTGCGCCGGATCAAGATCAACCCAGTGCACATGACCCCGGCGGATCATTCGCCGTCTGCCGAAGTGACGTCCCAGTCGTCCTCGACACCACCCTCGACGAAAGCCGCCGCATAATCGCGCTCGAGACCTACCTCCCCGAGCATCCGAAGCGCGGCGCGAATCCCTGCCGACCGGCCACCCAAACCGTGGTCGCGAACATACTCGTCGAGGACGCGAGCGTCCTCGTCGGGCAAACTGATGGTGAACCTCGTCGTCATACTGTAATCATACTCCAGTATGAACAAGCAGGAAAAGCGGGAACCCACCGCCGGCATCTCAGTCGGCCCACGATGCGCAGATGCTCCGAGGATGGCGAACCAGTCCTCGTGCAGCGAAAATTCACCGTAACGACGCCGAATCCACGCCCGGACAAACGCGCCACGAGCAAGAATTTCTCATCAAGGGCCGACCTGCCGCTGGCGCACGCGTGCCGGCAGGCCCCTCCTCGGGGACCGTCACCACCTCGACAGGACGCCAGTGGTCGGTCGCGACAGGGGCAGCGCGCGCAGCTCGATCTGGGCGTCATCGCACGACCGAGCTGATCGGGCCGTCGTGCAGCCGCGCTGCCGCCTCGTCCGAGCACCCCGGCCGGCGGTGGCGATCACCCTCGGCGCCACCGAGCACGCACCAGCTGCCGGCGGGTAGCCCGACAGGAGCGTCTATCCCTGTACACCCGGCAGCGGGGAACCCACCGTGAACTTCGCACCGAACGGATCGGTGACCTCCGCGGTCCGCCCGTACGGCATGTCCGTCGGATCGTCCGCGGTACCCCCACCGGCCCGAGCCGCGGCGACGACCGCGTCGGCATCGACGACCTGGAAGAGCGTGCCCCAAAAGGACGCCGACGCGGACGCATCGCCCACGATGCCGCCGATCTCGTGCCCATCCGGTCTGCGCAGAAACGTGAAGTCCACGCCGGGCAGGTCGTCGTTCCCGTCCAGGGTGAAGTCGAACACCGCCGCATAGAACTCCCGCGCCGGACCGGGATTCGGGGTCACCAAATCGTTGCGTAACAACGTGTTCGGCTCGTTCACCAGCTCGCAACCGACGTGTGCCCGTCCCTGCCACAGGCCGAACTGCGCACCGGACGGATCCCGCACCATCGCCATCCGACCCTGGTCGGCGATGTCCATCGGCCCCGTCAGCAGCGTGCCGCCCGCCTCTACGGACCGAGCGACCGTGGCATCGAGATCGTCGGTCGCCAGATAGACGTTCCACCAGAACTCGGTCGCACTCTCGTCGAGATTCGGCATCAGCGCGGCGACCTTCTTGCCGCCGAGCAGACACATCGTGTACCTGCCGTACTCCTCGGGACCGACGTCGAACTCCCAACCCAAGACCGACCCGTAGAAGGCCATCGCCCGGTCGAGATCCGGGATGCCCAGGTCGATCCAGGTGGGGGTGCCGAGAGGTTGATTCGTCGTGACCGCGCTCATCGCTACTCCTCCGCCTGGTCGACACCCACTCGACGCTAGCCCGCGGCACCGACATTCGACGGAAGAGCCACCCGATTGACTGTCGCGCGTCGCGAACCGACCGGTCGGGCCAGGGTGGGGTCTTCGAATCCGGAGGGACGCGGCGGGTAGGAGTGCACGCCGATGATCACCGCACGTCCCCAGGCTGCGATGCGGCCGGTGACGAGTTCGGAGACGGCGGTGGCGTAGGGCCGGAAATACGTGTCGAACAGAGCGGCGGCGTCAGTCAGGGATTCCTGACGCAAGAGTGTGCCGGTGCAGGTGCGGGTATAGACGGCGCCGCGGCCGTACGCGGCGGCGGGTTCGGAGTCGTCGGGGAACCGTTCCGGGTCGACGACCAGCCGGGAGTAGGCATTGCACACGATCCACGGCCGTACTTCGGCGTAGTCGGCGCCGAGAGTGGCGATGAGGTCGGTGCCGGTCGGTGGCCTCGTCGAGCTCGGCGCCCAGAGCAGCGTCGTCGAGGAGCAACGCTGCACGGATCTCCGGTGGATGGTGCGGGAGGCATGAGCGACGTGGAGGATCACCGGTGACGACGGGTGACCGGGCAGGATCGAAAAAGTGTTCATACGCAGGCCTTACGAGCGTCTTCACGCGGCCTCCTCGGGTCGGCGCACCCGGTAGCAGAGGTGGGTGACGTCTCGGTCCTCGAGCCGTCGGACGAGGTCGAGTTCGATGTGATCACCACCGAGGTGGTCGAACAGTTGTCGACCTTCCCCGAGGAGGACCGGAACCAGGGGGAGGTTTCCGCGACCAGGCCCGGTCCACGCCGTGGACCGAGGACACCATCGTCAACGTGTGGTCGAGCACGAAGTCGGTCCTGGCATTGGCGGCACTGATGCTCGTCGACGCCGGCGAGCTGAACCTGGATGCACCCGTCGCGCGCTACTGGCCCGAGTTCGCCGCCCACGGCAAGAGCGACATCGAGGTCCGGCACATCCTCTCCCACACCTCCGGGGTGTCGGGCTGGGAGCAGCCCTTCGTCCTCGAGGACATGTACGACTGGGACAAGTCGACGACCCTGCTCACGCAGCAAACGCCGTGGTGGCCGGCGGGTTCGGCCGTCGGCTACCACGCCAACAACCAGGGCCACCTCGTCGGAGAAGTCGTCCGCCGCATCACCGGTCAGCCGTTCAAGGAGTTCGCCACCACACACATCGCCGGTCCGCTCGGTGCCGACTTCCAGATCGGCGCCCGCAAGAACGATTGGGGCCGTCTCGCCGAGATCGTCGCACCGCCCCCCTTCGACATCGACCTCGCCGCACTCGATCCCGACAGCGTCATGGTGAAGACGATGACGGGACCGGTAGCCGACGCGAACGCCGCCAATACTCCCGGGTGGCGGCACGCCTACATGGGGGCCCTCAACGGTCACGGCAACGCACGCTCGCTCGCTCGGATTCTCTCGACGATCGCGCTGGGCGGTGAGAGCAACGGCGTCCGCCTCCTCCACAGCACATCGATCGACAAGATCTTCGAAGAGCAGAACAACGACGTCGACCTCGTCCTCGGTGTGCCGTTCCGGCGCGGCATCGGCTACGCGCTGCCGCGCCCCGACACCACGCCGAGCATCCCGGAGGGCCGGATCTGCTTCTGGGGTGGATGGGGTGGATCGATGACAGTGATGGACCTCGACCGCCGAATGACGTTCACCTACGTGATGAACAAGATGGGGCCGGGCATCATCGGCTCGTCCCGGAGCGAGCAGTACCTGCGCGCCACCTACGACGTCCTCAGCGAGACGGTCACCGCGAGACACGCCTGTACCGAGACGACACCGAAACGAGGGCCGCGCACGGCATGCACGCTCGATCTAGGGTGCACTCTCCTACGGCCCGCGGCTGAGATTCGAACTGACCGATGGTCAACCGACACTCCCGGAGTCTGCGCTCCGCCACCGGACTATTCGACGGAGCGCTTCTGTGCCCACGAGGGAACCCAGCGCTGGATGGCTTCAGTTGGCTTGTCGCGCGCTCGACGGAGAGGCATTCTCCCACTTCTGCTGCGCTGGGGAACGCAGGTACACCTTCCCCAGCCATGCGGTCTACGCGATCTGGAACCGGTCGTCGCCGAGTTCGACTTCGATACGCAACGTGCCGCCGACCGCGTCGACGTAGCGACGGAGTGTGTCGAGTTGGATACGGTCGAGTTCACCGCGCTCGATGGTCGAGACCCGGTTCTGCCCCACCTCTAGCCGCTCGGCCACCTGCTTCTGGGTCAGAGGCTGTGCCTTGCGCAACACTTTGAGTCGGTAGGCGCGGACCTGGTCGAACATCCGAGCCTTGCGCGCCTCGACCGGGTTCCGTCGCACCGGGCGCTTGGCGAGCACGTCTTCGAGGCTGATGCCCATCGATCTCACTTCCCTTCGAGTCGGTTCAGGTGACCGTCGAAGCGATCGTCGGCACGGGGGGATGTTCACCCGGTACCACTTGTCCCACTTCCCGGCCTTGTCGCCGGCCACCAAAAAGATCGCCTTGCGCTGCGGGTCGAACGCGAACAGCACGCGCAACTCCGATCGGCCATGGTCGCGCGCACCAGGTCGTCGCCGCCGGGATCGGGCTGGCTGGCCTCCGGTGCCGGTATCCGAGTGTCACCAGACGGTGCGCCGGGTCGCCAACGCGAAGGCTCGGGTTCCCTCTCCGGTGACGGTGTCCGCGGCGGCCACCCGATAGGCGGGGAGAGTCACCGGATGCGCCGGCCACGCCTCATGCTCCAGCGCTTTTCGGACATGTATCGATAGCTCCGGTTCGCGGAGGCAAAGACGCATCGAGACTGCCGACGGTACGTCGCTGGAGCTGACCGACGCAGTGGTCGGCTATCGCCTTCGCGGCGCGCGTTCAGGGGCGCGAGGTCGCCTTCCGCACGGTAACCGTGAGGGCCGGTTTCTCCTGGCCCGGCGTACGCAGCGGGGTCAGGTCTTCCCACATGGCGTCGACCATCGGCTGCAGGAACAGCTGGCCTACTTGGCGGATCATCGTTTCGATGATCTGGGTGGCTTCGTGGCGGTCGGTCGAGGCGAGGCCGGCCTCGCGCAACGCCACCACCTCGCGCCGGGTGAGATCGGTGAGTTTTTCCAGGAGCGTGTTGCGGGTGTCGCCGGGTTCGAGCAGGGCGCGGCGCATGTAGTTGACGACCTCGGGATGCGCGTCGAGCATGCGCGCCACCGCGGCGTCGCGGGCGGTGGCGATCTGTTGGGGTGTGCCCTGGTTCGGGGCGTGCGCGATGGCGTGGGCGAAGTGGTCGACGACGTGGTCTTCGACGGCGGCGCGGATGCCGTCCTTGGTGCCGAAGTGGTGCACGAGCAGACCGACGGTCACCCCCGCAGCGGACGCGATCGCACGCATCGAGGTGCCGTCCTCGCCCTTGGTGCCGAACAAATCGAGGGCGGCGTTGCGGATGCGGGCCTTGGCGGTCAGATCGTTCGTACTCATCCGCGGGTCGTGTCCTGGCTCCATCCGATTCCTCATTTCTCAGCAGCATAGCGCCGTAGCTCTTCCTATACAGTCATCCCGTATGCTATACATTCGTATAGTACCTGATGGGAAGGTTCCCCATGACCCGCATTCTCGACGGCATCGATGTCGTCACCCTCGCCCCCAACCTGCCCGGCCCGCTCGCAGCCCATCGCCTCCACCGACTCGGCGCCCGCGTGACCAAGGTCGAGTCGCCGGCCGGTGACCCACTCGCCGGCGTCGCCCCCCACTGGTATGCAGAACTGGTTGCCGGCCAAGACATCGTGGTGCTGGATCTGAAGGATTCCGACTCCCGCGTCCGCCTGGACGGCATGCTCGACTCCGCGGACCTGCTCGTCACCGCGATGCGTCCCTCCGCTGCGCAGCGCCTCGGTCTGGACCAGGTGACCGCGACTTTTCCTCGCCTCGGCCATGTCGAAATCGTCGGATACGACGGCGAATTGGAGGAAATCGCCGGACACGACCTGAACTACCAGGCCGCGTACGGTACCCTCACTCCCCCGTCGATGCCCACCGTTCCGGTCGCCGACCTGCTCGGCGCCGAACGCGCCGTGTCTGCTGCCGTGCTCCTTCTTCTCGAACGCACCGCTACCGGACGCGGCGGGCGCCGTCGGGTCGTCCTCGACCACGCGGCGTCCGATGCGGGTGCCGCGGTTCGGCACGGACTCATGGGCACCGGTGCCCCGCTCGGCGGCGCCCTGCCGTCCTACCGGATCTACCGGGCAGCCGACGGCTATGTGGCGCTGGGTGCACTCGAGCCCCATTTCGCCACCCGCCTCGCCGAAGTCCTCGGCGACGAGTTGACCCACGAGGGTCTCGAACGGTTCTTCGGCACGCACACCGTCGACGACTGCGAACAGCTCGCAGTCAAAGCCGACATTCCCCTCACGCGCATCGTCGCCGCGTGACCAACCCCCACCTGCAGGAGGAAACCACCACCATGCGCGAAGCAGTGATCGTCGGCGCGGTGCGCACCCCCGTCGGCAAACGAGGCGGAGTCCTCAGTGCGTGGCACCCGGCCGACCTGCTCGGCCACACGCTGCGGCATCTGGTCGAGCGCACCGGCATCGACCCGATGCTGATCGACGACGTCATCGCCGGCTGCGTGCTCCAGCACGACCAGCAGTCCTCCAACATCGCCCGCCACGCCGTCCTGTCGGCCGGGCTGCCGGAATCGGTGCCCGCGGTCACCGTCGACCGACAGTGCGGCTCGGGTCAGCAGGCGGTGAGTTTCGCCGCCCAGGGCATCATGGCCGGCACCTACGATCTGGCCGTCGCGTGCGGTGTCGAATCGATGTCGCAGGTGTCCATGCCGTCCGCGTTCCGGCCGGGGGCCCCGCTCGGCCCGCAGTACGGCCCTCTCGAACTCGCCCGCTACGACGGCGGTCTGATGGCGCAGGGCCCGTCGTCGGAGCTGATGAACGCGCGGTTCGGGCTCACCCGCTCCGCACTCGACGGGTACAGCATCCGCAGCCACGAACGCGCCCTCGCCGCTACCCGCGCCGGTCGATTCCGCGAGCAGCTGGTGCCGATCACCGCCGATCCGCACAACTCTGCGGGCGAGGCGATCACGGCGGACGAGGGGATCCGCGACCATCTCGACCCGGTGAAGATCGCGTCGCTGAAGACGGTGTTCGCCGCCGACGGGCGCACCACGGCGGCGAACTCGTCCCAGCTCAGCGACGGCGCCGCGGCGCTGCTGATCGCCGACCGCACATTCGCCGAAGCCCACGGCCTGATTCCCCGCGCCCGCTTCCGCGCACTGACCGTGGCCGCCGCCGACCCGATCATCCAGTTCACCGCCGTCCTCGACGCCACGCACAAGGCACTGAAGCGTTCCGGGCTGAGTGTCGAGGCCATCGACCGGTTCGAGGTCAACGAGGCCTTCGCCGGTGTGCCGCTGATGTTCGCACAGGAGTTCGGGGTGCCCGAGGACAAACTCAACGTCAACGGCGGCTCGGTCGCGATCGGCCACCCCCTGGGCTCCACCGGCGCCCGGATGCTCACCGACCTGCTGTGCGAACTCGAACGCTCCGAGAGCCGGGTCGGTCTGCAGACCATCTGCGAAGCGCACGGCACCGCCAACACCACCATCATCGAACGCATCTGAGAGGCACCGTCATGGCACAGGAGATCGTGAAGGGTCTGCCGTCCACCCACGGCGATCACTACCAGCTCAACACCACCACCGTGATCCGGCACTCCGCCCGCACGTACCCGGAACAGGAGATCGTCTACCGCACCGCCGACGGCGGTTGGGACCGCTACACCTACGCCGACGCCTACACCCGGATCATCCGCAGTGCCAACGCACTGCGCTCGCTCGGGGTCGGTCCGGCCGACGTGGTCGGCATCTTGGACTGGAACAGCAAGCGGCATTTCGAGCTGTATTGGGCCATCCCCGGCCTCGCCGCGGTGATGCTGCAGATGAATCTGCGTCTGGCCCCGGAGGATCTCGGCTACGTCACCGGTCACAGCGAGGCGTCGGTGGTGCTGGTCGACGAGTCGCTGCTGCCGGTCGCCGAAGCGCTCGCCCCGTATACCCCGGGTGTGGAGACGTGGGTGGTGATGACCGACAAGCCGATGTCGGAGATCGACACCTCCCTGCCCGGGGTCGTCCATTGGGAAGATCTCCTCGAGGCCGCCGCACCGGAGATCGACTGGCCCGTGATCGACGAGACCTCCACCTACAGCGCGTGTTACACCACCGGCACCACCGGACGCCCGAAGGGCATCTACTACTCGCACCGCGGCATCTGTCTGCACACCCTGTCCCAGGCCGCGAACCTCGGGATGCGCAGCGACGACGCGGTCATGCTCATCACCCCGATGTTTCACGGACAGAGCTGGGGTCTGCCGCAGTCCGCCGCCTACAGCGCCGCGAAGATCGTGCTGCCCGGCCGCTACGTCGCCGAGGACACCTCCGTGCTGGTCGATGCGATGATCGCCGAACAGGTCACCGTCGCCAACGGTGCACCGGCGATCTTCCAGCCCATGCTCGACTACATCACCACCCTCGATCACGCGCCCGACTTCCGGCGCACCCGCCTGCTCTCCGGGGCGACCGAACCGGCACTGTCGTTGATGCGCGGTTTCTACGAGCGCACCGGCGCCGACGTCATCCACGCCTACGGCGCCACCGAGACCACCCCGTTGGTGACGGTCAACGGCGCGCTCAAGCCGTCGCTGCGCGGCAAGATCTCCGACGAGCAGAAGTGGGATCTCAAACGCTCCCAGGGCCTGCCGATCAACGGCATCGACATCCGCATCGTCGATGGCGAGGGCAACGATCTGCCACACGACGGCACGAGCCAGGGCGAGGTGTTGCTGCGGGGTCCGTGGATCATCGAGCGCTACCACAAGCTCGACGACGACGCCGACAGATTCCTCGACGGCTACTGGCGTAGCGGCGACGTCGGCCGCATCGACGCCCACGGCTATCTCAAGCTCACCGACCGACTCAAAGACGTCGTCAAGAGCGGCGGCGAATGGATCTCCTCGATCGACATGGAAAACGCCCTCGTCGGCCACCCGAACATCAAGGAAGCCGCCGTCATCGGGGTCGCCCACCCGAAATGGCAGGAACGCCCCGTCGCCCTGGTGGTGACGGTCGACGGCGATGAGCTCGACCTCACCGACATCCACAGGGTGCTCGACGGCACATTCGCCAAATGGCAACTCCCCGACACCGTGCTCTACGTCGATGCCCTGCCGCGTACCAGCGTCGGCAAGCTCGACAAGAAGAGCCTGCGTGCCCAGCACGCCGACCTCTACACGGAGACCCGATGACCACGACAGTCCTGCAGACCACTCGGCAAGGTGCGGTGGCGGTCCTCGCCCTGCACCGCCCCGCCGCGAAGAACAGCCTCGACGCCGAACTGCTCGCCGCGCTGACCACCGAACTCGCCGACATGAAGAACGACGACACCGTGCGGGCGGTGGTGCTCACCGGCGCCGACGGCGTGTTCTGCGCCGGCGCCGACATCACCGCCTTCGACGCGCTACGTGAGCAATCGTTGCTCGGTGAGCGCACCGCATCGGGCGGCGACATCTGGGCCGACCTCGGCACCTACCGCAAGCCCGTCCTCGCCGCCGTGGAGGGCGTCGCGCTCGGCGGCGGCTGCGAACTGGCGCTGGCCTGCGACATCGTCATCGCCGGCACGTCCGCGAAATTCGGGGTACCCGAGGTCAAACTCGGCGTCATCCCCGGCGGCGGCGGCACCCAACGACTGATCCACGCCGTCGGCAAGTCCAAAGCCATGGCGATGCTGATGACCGGCGACGCCATCTCCGCACAGAAGGCATACGACGCCGGCATCGTCGCCGAGCTCGTCCCCGACGGCGAGGCCCTCCCCCAGGCGCTGACGATCGCCGAACGCATCGCGAAGAACTCACCCCTGGCGGTGGCCCTCGCCAAGGACGCGGCCGTGCGCGTGTACGAGACGTCGCTGTCGCAGGGACTCGAGCACGAAAAACGCAACTTCGACCTCGCGCTGCGCTCCGCGGACAGCCGTGAAGGCCAAGCCGCCTTCCTCGCCAAGCGCGCCCCCGCATTCACCGGAAGGTAGAGACGATCATGAGCGAGTTGTTCCCCGACTACCGCTCCCCCTGGGAGAGCGACGATCAGGCGCTGCTGCGCAAGCACGCCGCCGCATTCTTCCGCAAGGAAGCCACCCCGCACCAGGAACGCTGGGCCCAGCAGCATCACGTGGACCGCGAATTCTGGACCAAGGCGGGCGATGCCGGACTACTGTGCCTGGGCCTGCCCGAACAGTACGGCGGTGGCGGCGGCAACTTCGGCCACGAAGCTGTCGTCCAGCAGGAACTCGCGCTCGCGCACGACACCGCGTTCGGCTTCAACGTGCACTCGACGATCGTCGCGCACTACATCGCCGCCTACGCCACCGACGAGCAGAAAATGCGCTGGATCCCCAAGATGGCCAGCGGCGAGATGGTCATCGGGGTCGCCATGACCGAACCCGGCACCGGCTCGGACCTGCAGGCCGTGCGCACCACCGCGATCCGCGACGGCGACCACTACGTCGTCAACGGCTCGAAAACATTCATCTCCAACGCCACCCACTGCGACCTGCTGGTCATCGTCGCCAAGACCGACCCGTCGGCCGGCGCCACCGGCATCTCCCTGTTCGTCGCCGAAACCCGAGGACTCGACGGGTTCGAGCGTGGCCGGGTGCTGCACAAGATCGGCCAGCACGGGCAGGACACCCGCGAGTTGTCGTTCACCGACATGCGGGTGCCGGTAGAGAACCTGCTCGGCGGAGTCGAAGGCCGCGGCTTCTACCAGCTCATGGAGCAGCTCCCCCGCGAACGCCTGATTCTGGGGATCGCCGGGGTGGCGATGGCCGAAGCCGCGGTGATCGAGACCGTCAAGTACGCCAAGGAGCGCCGGGCGTTCGGCAAGCCGATCCTGGACTTCCAGAACACCCAGTTCGTGCTCGCCGAATGCAAGACCGAGGTGCTGGCGGGCAAGGCATTGATGGACCACTGCATCGCGCGATATCTCGACGGCACCCTCGACGCCGCGACCGCGTCGATGGCGAAACTGTGGGGCACCGACAAGCAGGTCGAGATCATCGACCGCTGCCTGCAGATCTTCGGGGGCTACGGCTACATGATGGAATACCCCATCGCCCAGATGTATGCGGCGGCG
>NZ_PCZU01000035.1:0-38026 GCF_002887785.1 Rhodococcus sp. ENV425 | reverse complement strand
GATCTACGGCGGCACCAACGAGATCATGAAAGTGCTCATCAGCCGCTCCCTGTAATCCCCGCAATCCCTGCCCACTTCTTCGAGGAAAACACACCATGGCAACACTTGCCGGGCAGCTCGCACTCAACGCCCGACGGCATCCCGACCGCATCGCGCTCGTCTTCGGCGACCGAGAACGCACCTACCGGGAACTCGACGCCGACATCGACCGGTACGCCCACGCACTGCTGTCGTTGCAGATCGCTAAGGGCGATCGCGTCGCCGTGCTCTCACCGAACTCCGATCGGTTCCTCCTGGCGCTGTATGCCGCCTACCGGGTGGGCGCGATCGCGGTGCCCCTCAATCCCCGCGTCACAACCCGCGAACTGCACTACCTGCTCACCGACTCCGGCGCCTCGGTGCTGCTGTTCGGCGGCGACACCGCCGGGGCGGTACGCGGGCTGGCCCAGATGGACGATCCGTCGAGCACCCGGATCCTCTCGCTCGACGGAACATCGGGCTTCGACGACATCAATCGGCTGGCGGCGACCATGCCGGCCGACCCGCCCACGGTCGAGGTGGCCGAGGACGACGACTGCATGATCATCTACACCTCCGGCACCACCGGTGTGCCGAAGGGTGCGCTGTTCGACCACCACCGGATGCTGTGGGTGGGCCACTCCATGAGCGCCCTGGGGATGAATTCGTTCGACCGCAACCTCCACGTCGCACCGATGTACCACTGCGCCGAACTCGTCCTGTTCGTCCTCGCCGGGTTCTCGATGGGTACCACCCACGTCGTCCTGCCGGCCTTCGACCCCGCCGCCGTCGCCGACGCGCTGGAGAAGCATCGCATCACCGTGTTCCTCGGGGTGCCGACGATGTACCAGATGATGCTCACCCTGCCCGATCTCACCACCCGCGACCTGTCGGCGTGGCGCCTCGGATTCTTCGGTGCCGCACCGATGCCGCCCAGCGCCGCCGCGAAGCTGGTCACGACACTGCCGCACGTCGGCTTCTTCCAACTGTGCGGACAAACCGAAGGCGGCCCTACCGGCATCTACTCCACCCCCGAGGAGGTCAAAGCCCGTCCGGATGCGACCGGCCGCTGGGCAATCACCAACGCCGAAGTGCGACTGGTCGACTCGGACGGCAACGACGTCGGCATCGGCGAGACCGGGGAGATGATCGTGCGCGGCGAGACGCTCATGAAGGGCTACTGGAACAACCCCGAAGCCACCGCCGCAACCCTCCGGGACGGCTGGCTGCACAGCGGCGACCTGGCGGTGCGCGACGCAGACGGCTACATCACCATCGTCGACCGGCTCAAAGACATGATCATCACCGGTGGCCGCAACGTGTACTCCGTCGAAGTGGAAAACGCGCTCGCCGCCCATCCCGACGTACGCGACGTCGCGATCGTCAGTCGCCCCGACGAGACGTTCGGCGAGACGATCGTTGCCGTGGTCACCCCTGCGGAAGGACGCACGGTGACGCTCGACGACCTCCGCACGTTCGCCGCCGAGTACGTCTCCGACTACAAGCTCCCCCGCGACCTCGTCCTCCGGGAAATTCCGCGGAATCCGTCGGGCAAGATCCTCAAACACATCCTGCGTGAGCAAGTGCGCGCATCGTGAAGCCCGACATCGCTGCTCGCGCATCGGCCCTCGTGTACGGGGAAGATCTCGAGGTCGGCCGGACGTATCGGCTGGGGGCACACACGATCACCGAAGACGAGCTGATCGACTTCGCCTCCAACTGGGATCCCCAACGCTTCCATGTCGACAAGGACGCCGCCGAAGCCGGTGCCTACGGCGGGCTGATCGCCAGTGGCCTGCACACCCTGTCCGTGTACCAGAAACTCGTCGTCGACACCGTCTTCTCCGACTGGCACGTCATCGCCGGCCGCTCCCTGCGCGAAGTCCGGTTCCTGCGCCCGGTGCGACCCGGGGACACCCTCACCGGCACCGTGCACATCCGCAACGTCGTCCTCGACGAGGTCCGGAACCGCGCTCTCACCACCCTCGAGGCCGAACTGACCGGCCACCACGGTCGGCCGGTGCTGACGGCGACCGTCGACGCCTACATCCACACCCGGTCGCACACCCGCTGACCCACCACTCTTTCGCGAGGAGAAATTCGATGCTCGAGGCGTACATCGTCGACGCCGTGCGAACCCCGGTCGGAAAGCGGGGCGGCGGTTTCGCCGCCACCCACCCGGTCGACCTCGCCGCCCACGTCATCTCCACCCTCGTTCGGCGCCACGACCTCGACCCCGCCGGAATCGACGACGTCATCTTCGGCTGTCTCGACAACATCGGTGCACAGGCCGGCGACATCGCCCGCACCGCCGCCCTCGCGGCGGGCCTGCCCGAGACCGTGCCCGGGGTGACACTCGATCGACAATGCGGCTCGTCCCAACAGGCAGTGCACTTCGCCGCCCAAGCCGTGATGAGCGGCACCGCCGATCTGATCGTCGCCGGCGGGGTGCAAAAAATGAGCCAGTTCCCACTCCTGTCCGCCGTCGACGCCGGCAAGGCCTACGGGTCCCCGACCTGTACTCCGGCGCGACAACCTGGCACGCCCGATACGGCGACGCGGAGATCTCCCAGTTCCGCGGCGCCGAGCTGATCGCCGAACAGTGGCACATCGCCCGCGACGCCATGGAGGAATTCGCCCTCCAAAGCCACCGGCGGGCGCTGCATGCCATCGCTGCAGGCCGATTCGATGCCGAAATCACCCCGTTCGCCGGGGTGACGATCGACGAGGGACCACGCCCCGACACCACCGTAGAGAAGATGGCGACGCTGCGCCCCCTCACTCCCGGGGGCAGGCTCACCGCCGCTGTGGCGAGCCAGATCTCCGACGCAGCATCGGCAATGCTCATCGCCTCCTCCGATGCCGTCCGCCGATACGGCCTCACCCCACGCGCACGCATCCACCACATGACCGTCCTCGGCGCAGATCCGGTCCTGATGCTCACCGCTCCGATTCCCGCCACACAGCGGGCCCTGAAAAGGACCGGGATGCGCATCGACGACCTCGACGTCATCGAAGTCAACGAGGCCTTCGCTCCGGTGGTCCTGGCCTGGATGCGTGATCTCGACGCCGATCCGGCGCGGGTGAACCCCAACGGCGGTGCAATCGCCCTCGGACATCCGATCGGCGCCACCGGCACCCGGCTGATGACCACCCTCCTGCACGAACTCGAACGCACCGGCGGCCGCTACGGACTGCAGACCATGTGCGAAGGCGGCGGCCAGGCCAACGTCACGATCATCGAACGAATCTCCTGACCCCAACGACACCGCATCGACCCAGAGAACATGACCGACATGAACATTGCAGGAACCACCGCGCTCGTCACCGGCGGTGCCTCCGGACTCGGACTGGCCACCACCACGGCCCTGGCCCAGGCCGGCGCGCGCGTCGTCGCCCTCGACCTTCCCACCGCGCACACCGACGCGCTCACCGCCCTCGGCGACGCCGTCCACTTCGCACCCGCCGACGTCACCGACGAGACCGCCGTCACCGCGGCCGTTGACCTTGCCAACGCCGAGAACAACCTGCGCATCACCGTCAACTGCGCCGGCATCGGCAACGCCGTCAAAACGGTCGGCAAGGACGGACCCTTCCCACTCACGGCCTTCAAAAAGATCATCGACGTCAACCTGATCGGTACCTTCAACGTCATCCGCCTCGCCGCTCACGCCATGGCGACGAACGAGCCGATCCACGGCGAACGCGGCGTCATCGTCAACACCGCCTCCGTCGCCGCGTTCGAAGGTCAAATCGGACAAGCCGCCTACTCCGCGTCCAAAGGCGGCGTCGTCGGCGCCACCCTGCCCATCGCCCGGGACCTGGCCTCCCTGCAGATCCGGGTGAACACCATCGCCCCCGGACTGTTTCTGACACCCTTGCTCGGCACCCTGCCCGAGCACGTGCGCACCACCCTCGGAGCACAAGTCCCACACCCGCGCCGCCTCGGCAATCCCGCCGAATACGCGCAACTCGTCGAAGCCATCATCACCAATCCGATGCTCAACGGCGAAACCATCCGGCTCGACGGTGCCATCCGCATGGCCCCACGCTGACACTCACCGCCAGCCGTACCACCGTCGACCCGAGCCCCCGCACCGGATCAACGGCGGTATCGACCGTACGCATGCACTGCACCAGGGCGAGCTCTGCGGTGGAGTTGGCGTAGGCATTCCGGGGGGCAACCACCACACCCGTTCGCGCACGCGTCGGCGTCTCAAGACGACGCCGACGCGTACTGCACCCTCGACGAAGCACCGCAGCGCGGATACCGAAGAATCCAACACGCCGGTAACGGAGATTACGTCAAGTTGGACGCCTCCCGTCGTTCGGGCCAGCAACTTTGCGGACCGGCAACAATAAACGGGAGTGCGACCGGGCGTCACTGCCCGGCACGTTCAGCGCGCCGGGCAGGTAGCTCGTGCGTCATAGCGTTGTTATCGGTACAGCTGCCACCAGTCGTATAGACCCTCCAACTGTAGGTTGCCTGCGATGCTGAAAACCTGTGTGCGGTCGTGAGTCCACATGAGTTGTGGTCCGCCGTGGAACGGGTCCTTGACGCATGCCATCACGCCTTCGGGTTGTGTGGGGGTGTCGGGGTAACTCCAGGGTCCCGCGGTGGTGTTCTCCGGGCAGGGCTGTTCGTCACGCGCATCGAGCGTGAGATTGAAGTTCTCGGCCATGCTCACGGTGTCCTGGAACAGGTAGAAGTGCACATCGGGAAGAGTTTCGACAGCCGGCTTGCAGTCGAGGGCAGCGAGTTGACCTACCGCGCGCAACTCCTCTGGCGCGCAGTTGGTTTCGTCGTATCCCGAAGGCAGCAGCGTGAAGAGTTTTTGCGTCGCGGGCGAGTTCAGCGCCGCCCTGGCAGTGTCCTCCACGTCGGTAGGGGTAATGGATGTCTGCCCAGCTGCGGGGTTCTCGGCTGACGGTGGCACGGATGTGGAGAGATCGCCGGTTGCCGGATCGAATGGCCAGGTGTGTGTCAGTCGGGTGCCGACTCCGGCGGCGAGGACGAGGAGGACGGCCATGGCGGTCAGGCCGAGACGAAGCCGGTTTCCTGCAGAGCGCATGCCTGCGCGCTCCGCGCCCTCGGTTTCTCGCTGCTGACGACTGTGTGCCTCACTGTCTGGCAGGTCGTCACGATCGTCGGTGTGTACCTCCTGCGAACTGGTGGTATCGAAGGGCGTAGGCCGGGTTCCGACCGAGGAACCGGAAAGGGTTGAAAAGTCGCGGGTGTGGGGGTCGGGTTCCTTCGAGGTCTTGTTCGGCAGTGCGTCCACGACCGTCTGCGTCATGGCCGCCTTGGGCAGGGTGACTTCACCCTCGCCGGTGTGGCCGAGGGCTTGGTGTGCAGCCTCGGCCAGGGCTCCACAGGTGGCGTATCGGCTGTTGCGGTCCTTGGCGAGCGCGTGGGCGATCACCGCGTCGAAGTCCTGCGGGAGAACGGAGCGGACCTGGCTGGGTCGGGGCACGGGCATGGTCAGGTGCCCGTACATCAGCTCGGTCAAGGTGGTGCCGGGGTAGGGCAACGTGCCGGTGAGCAGCTGGTAGAGGGTGCAGCCGAGGGAATACACGTCGGCGCGGGCGTCGAGGATGTCGCCGGTGAACTGCTCGGGGGCGGCGTACTGCAGGCTCGCCACCAGCATCCCGGTCTTGGTCAGGTGCTGGGTTTCGGCCAGGACTTTGGCGATGCCGAAATCGGCGAGCAGCACTCGGCCGGGACGGGTGGGGCGGTCGTGTTCGAGCAGGATGTTGGCCGGTTTGACGTCGCGGTGCAGCACCCCGCTGTCGTGGGCGTAGTCCAGAGCAGCGGCGCTGTCGGCGATGATACGCACCGCACGTGGGGTCTCGAAGACACCGTCGGTCTTGAGGGCGCGTTCGGCGTCGCGTCCGACGACGTACTGCATCGCGATCCACAGCTGATCGCCTTCGCGGCCGCGGTCGTAGACGCTGACGATATTGGGGTGTTCGAGTCGGGCGGCGTGGTCGGCCTCGGACTCGAACCGGGTGCGGACGTACTCGTCTTCGGTCAGCGACCGATGCAGCAGTTTCAATGCGACCCGGCGGGGCAGGCGCGGGTGCGCCGCCAGGTACACCGCTCCCATGCCGCCGACGCCGAGGACCTGCTCGATGGTGTATCCGGCAAACACCGCCCCCGGTGCCAGCCTGCCGTGATCGCCCACCCCTGATCACCCCACCCCGAGTGCGTCGGTCTCGGTCTGATTATCCGATCCCGACGGTGCCGCTGTCCGCGACATGGACCGATGTTTTCTCCGGCCCCACCCGGGCGCGGCGGCACCGCCGCGACCCCCGTTCGAGGGGCCACCGCGCCTTCCGCACCGCCGGGTAAGCCTGCGCCAAGAAACCGGTAAGGGCCCCGGCCGATCCTTGTCCCATCACCCCTTCCACCCCTTTCCACCAGCGACAAAGGACCACCACCATGCGTATCCCCCACCTTCCTCAGGCCGCCCGCACCGCCGTCGTCGCGGCCGCCATCGGCTTCGGCGCCCTGGGTGTCGCCGGTCTCGCCCACGCCGCAGGACCGGACATCGACGCCACCACCGCCCCGGTGATCACCGCCCCGTCACAGCCGTCCGCCCGGACCGTCCCGCAGCCGCAGCCGCGGTGGGACATGTACACGGTTTCGGACACCGCGATCTCCGGAGGCAGTGCGGTGGAGACCGTGCCCGCCGACGACCTGATCATCTCCGCCGACGGCACCGGCTACTCCTCCTACTCCGACTACGTGAGCGGCTCGAACCCCTACCGGCAACTCCCCTACGGCGACGGGTACAGCGACGACTACTGACCCCCGGCCGCCCTCAGCCGTCGTCACAGCACCGTCCCCCACACACCGCCGCTCACGGCGACGCTCACCCGGCGTTTGTCGGTGACAGCCCCCGGCCTCGGCCGAGGGCTGTCACCGGCCGCACCCGGTCCCACCACGAGCGAGCACCCGGGGCAGCGTCCGCCACGGCCCGCACGCTCGTGCTCTCCCGCACACGGACACACCCACATCCCCTCGAGCGGCACCGACTCCTCGCCTGCCCGGAGGAGCCGGGATTCGGTGTGTTCGGTGAGAGCCGGGCCAACCCGGTGCGCACCGGGGGCTGCGCGTCGCAGACTGGATGCATATCCGCCGACATGATCGGTGACCGTGACGTTTCGGGAGGGCACGGCCATGGTGTCCACACCACAGCTGACCATCGACCTGCTCGGACCGCTGCGGATCTGTGTTGACGGCACCCCCCTGCCGGCCGGAGGCTCGAAACAACGCGCCGTGCTCGCCCTGCTCACCCTCCACCGCAACCGGGCCGTGTCGGTCGACACGCTGATCGAGGCGGTCTGGGAAGACGAGCCGCCCGCCGAGGTGCGGGCCAACCTGCAGGTGATCATCTCGAAACTGCGCCGCGTGTTGCGCGAGGCCGGCGTCGACGCCCCGGCGGTGCTCGACCGCGCCGGCTCCGGCTACCGACTCACCCTCGACGACTGCGCCTGCGACCTCGGTCGCTTCCACACCGAGAAGACCGCCGGCTTCCAGGCCGCGCCCCGCCAGCGCTTCGACGAGGCCAGCTGCCACTTCACCCGCGCCCTGGCGCAATGGTCCGGCCGGCCCTGGACGACCTGCGCGACCTGCGCTTCGCCGCCACCTTCGCCACCGCCGTCGACGAGGAGAAGCTGACCGTGCTCACCGCCCGGGCCGAAGCCGACAACGCCCGCGGCCGCGCCCAGGCGATCATCCCCGAGTTGCTGTCGTTGACCGCCGACCATCCCCTCCGGGAACCGTTGTGGGCGCAGTTGATCACCGCGTTGTACCTGTGCGGCCGCCAATCCGACGCCCTCGACGCCTGCCGGCGGCTGAAGACCACCCTCGCCGACGAACTCGGTCTCGACCCGAGCCCGCCGCTGCAGGAATTGGAGCAGCGCATCCTGCGCCAGGACCAACTCCCGCTCCGGCACACCGCAGTGGCGACCGCAGCGAGGGCGCGGACCGTCCTCGACGAACGCCCCCGCACCCCCACCGCCCGGCTGCGCACCGACGACGGCACGGTGCACCCGCTCGGACCGACCGGGATGCGGATCGGCCGCCTCCCGGACAACGACCTCGTACTGACCGACAGCAAGGCCAGCCGTCACCACGCCAGCATCACCGTCGCCGGCCCGGTGTTCGTGCTGCGGGATCTGCACTCGTCCAACGGCCTCTACCTGAACGGGCGCCGCCTCACCGACCCCACCGCCCTCACCCCCGGCGATGTCATCCGCATCGGCACCACCGAACTGACCTTCGAAACGACGAACACCCAAGGACAGCCCTGACACCACCGCAGCACACCCGAGATACCGACACCACCGGTGGTGATTCCGCCGAACAGCAGCATCGTCAGCCTGCGCGACACCGGCAGCAGCAGCGGAGGTCGCGGCAGTGACTGCTCTCCTATGGCCAGCGTCGCGCCGGAGGGGCAGCTGCCCCGTTGTGGGGCGGCGTCCGGCCGGTCGTTCCACTACGCAGCATCCGGCGGGTGTCCTCCGGTGGGTGCTGATGTCGATCGACGAAGGGCACAACAGGTGCGGCAGGCAGGAGCAGGTGCCCAGCCCTGACCTGGCCGGGCCTGTGCACCGTCGCGTCGAACGAGAAGCCGAGCCGCGGCGATCGCGCCGAAAGCGCCGGCCCGTCGGAGATCCTCTGGGCCGGCGCTCGGGCAGGGGTCTAGGAGGCGGCGGCCAGTGTGATCGTGCCCGTGTACGCCGTGGTGCTGTTCGAGCCCCAGTCCCCTCCCCCGACATGGGCGCCCATCGCGCTTCCTGCGCCCTGCTCGAAGCTCATCACCGGTGGGTCGACGGAGAAGTCGATGGTCCCGGTCATCCAGGTGTGGGTGGCGCCGACACCCGAGCTGGAGGTGTTCTCACCGGAGAAGGTCACGGTGGACCCGGCCAGCGTATAGCTGCCTTCGAGCGGATTGTAATTTACCGAGCTGTAGGTGAATTGGCCCGAATCGTAGAAGGTCCACACGCCCTGCCGGATCCGCTGCTCGGCCCTGGTCTTCCACTGCGGCTGCCCGGCGATCTGGTCGAAGGAGACGATGTTGGCGGCAACCATCGCCACCGCATCCTCGGTAGCGGCGGCGGTGGGGGCGGCGCCGGCGGCACCGGCGGCGCCCCAGGCAGACATGCCGACCACAGCAGCGGTGACGGCGGTGGTGCGAACGGTGGTGGTGAGGCGGTGACGAGACATCTTGGTCCTTCTCTCACGGGTGAAGCGGTGGCGGGGTGGGTGAGAAAAGAATCCGACGATCTCCTTGTCGGTCTCTTACCGTGCGCTTACCGACGGCCGTCAATGGACCTCCGCCACACATTGACCCCACAGCAGACATTGCCGAGCGCAAACCCGGCCCCCGACGGTCACTCCATGGGAGGAAGCGCCGGCGCCGAGGAACCACCGGCAGACCTGGTTCGGCGGTGCCGCCGCTGTCACTGCTGCGGCCGTCGTTGTGGGGATCGTCGCTCTCATCGGCAAGAACAAGAAGGAGGCGTCCACCGAGACACACTCGACGACCACGGAGAGGACGGATCAGAGCCGTCGGTGTTGGCGGGGTCTTTTCCCGAGGGGTGTCGATAGCGCATCCAATTGAGAGTGCTCAAGAAAGCCCGCCACTTCGATGGTTCCGTCGGGGTTGATGCGCACGTCGACGGTGTTTTTCGCCAGTGCGGGGTCGTAGTCGCGGTAGCGGTCGGTCAAGTGGAGGAAGCGTTGGTTGGTCGACCCGACGAGTGCCCGCCGCGTTTCGGGATTTGCGGCCTGGTAGGGGCCGTCCACCAGGCAGTCGATGTGGGCGAGCAGGCGGCGTTCCTGCTCGCCACGCCTGGCCAGGTCTTCGTGGACGTACCCGGTGAAGACGATGACGCCCAGGCCGGCACCCTGCGCGGCTTCCGCCAGGTCGGCGCATCCGGAAGGTTGGTCGAACGGTTCCCCGCCCAGGAGGGTGATGCCCTCGCAGTGTGCGGCGGCGGCGCCGGTGACGATCTCCGCGCAGGACGCGTCATACCCGCCCCGGGTGGTGAACAGGTGGGGATTGATGCAGTCGGGACACCGGATGCTGCATCCTTGCACCCACACGGCGGTACGCCGGCCGGGGCCTTCCGCGGTGGTGCCGTGCAGGATCCGGCCGACGCGCAGCATCAGAACTCGAGCCGTCGGCCGGGCGAGTGCGGGGTGGAGGGAGGCGTGGGCGCCGAGGGCGTGTCGATCCGGTTCTTGAGGGACAGATAGATGTGCGGCGGTATTCCCGCCTCGGTCATGAGCTGGTCCGGGGTCACGTACCGACCGAGTCGTGCGCGAGTGGTGACGACAGCGTGGGCGGTTGCCGCATCGAGGCCGAGCGTGCGTTGCAGCTCCTCCACGCCGGCACGGTTGACGTCGACGGCACCGTGTGCGGATGCGGCGTCGTGGCGGGGGTGGGAGAACGCTTGCGCCGAGGTCGTATGCCGGGGATCGGATGCAGTGGTCGTCGGCTGCGGGCCAGGCCACGGCGGGGCAGGAGGAGTGGGGGGTGCTGTGTATCCGCGCATCGCCGAGTCCACCGCGGGAGGCAAGGAGCCGGACCCGGGCGAGGACGGCGGACCGGTCGGCTGCGCGGGGCCCGACGTGCCTGCATACCAGGGCGTGTCGGCGTCGTGCGCCTTCCACCGCAGGTAGGCACGGTTGGTTATGAAGACATGGACGATGCCCCCGATCCATGCCAGGAAGAACACCGCCGCTGAGATGTTGTACGCCACCGAGTTGCTCGGGTTCTCCTTGGTGCCGCTGTCGATGGTCGACATGGCGATGAACATGCCCACGGTGTAGACGAACCATCCGGCAGCCGACAGCAGCCACATGCGGTTGCGGGCTTTGAGACCGATGATGAGGAATCCGCAGAAGGTGAACAGCCCGAAGGACAGAAGGGTCCACAGGGTCCAGGCGCTGTGGCGAAGACGCCAGGAGCGCGAGCACAGGCGCTCTTCGGGAGTGGTCATGGCTGGTCTTCCTCTCGCACGAACGCCGTATCGGTGACGTCCGTCGTGGCTGTGGTGTAGTACTCGTCGGTCAATCGGGAATCGACGGTGCGTGCGTGTGGGCACAGCCGTTCGATGAGCCCGACGTCGTCGAGGCAGGCAGGACCGGGTTGGCCGGTCGACTGGGCGGTGATGGTGCCGTCGCTGGCGACGGTGACGACGATCCGCCGCGTCATCGCTGCTCCTCGAACACGAGCTGGATGGTGCCGTCGTCTGCCTGCTCGGTCACCAACTGCAGCCCCAACTGCTGCGCGTGTTGACGGACCAGCGCCACGCTCCGGGCCTGGACCACCCGACCGACCGCCTGCTCGAGGGCGGTGAGCATCCGGTCGGTGGCCCGTTCGTCGCGATCGACCCGGCCCAGGAAGATCTCACCGATCCGCTGAAAGGTCACTTGCCCGAACGAGGTGGTGGCGGTGACTCTGCCCTCCACCTGCACGATGTGATGTCCTCCCATCACATGTAGGGCCTCGGCCAGCAGGGTCTGATCGGTGATGCGGGTGGACTTGCACTTCTCGCACAGGTCGGTGCTGCGGCTTTCCCGCCACGCGGCAGCCACGGCGATGCCGAGCGGAATCAACAGTACTTCCACGCTCATCGGAACTCCTCACCTATAACGTTTGCGTCAAAATTCGAAGGTGCGTCCGCCGCGCCAGGTTTCGACATCGGCGGAGTCTTGCGGTGCGGTACTGGCGTATGCGGCTCGATCGTCGGGCGCGGTGGCGGCCACTGCCCGGGTCGCCGCCCATTCACGGATTTCGGCGATCTTCTCGGCCTGGGTCGTCGACAGCGGCACGGTGTTGGCGATGGCACGTTGGAGATCGTCGAGGGCCACGTTGCGTCGGTCGGCGAAAGCATCGAAGCTCGCGGAGATGACCGCCTGCTCGATCTCCGCCCCGGAGAAGCCTTCGCTGGCCGCCGCCAGCAGCGCCGCCACGTGGTCGGTGGGCTGGACCACCGGGCCTGCGCCGTGCTGTTTGATCCGCTTTCCGATGTGCAGTCTCCAGATCGGAATCCGCTCCGTTTCGGTGGGCAGGTCCACGAAGAAGATCTCGTCGAACCGGCCTTTGCGCAGGAACTCCGCCGGCAGGCTCTCGATGCGGTTGGCCGTAGCGACGACGAACACCGGTTTGCTTTTCTCCTGCATCCAGGTCAAGAAGGTGCCGAAGACGCGTTGACCCGTCCCGGAATCACCGCCCGACGCCGAGGACCCGAAGCCCTTTTCGATCTCGTCGATCCACAGGATCGACGGAGACACCGCTTCGGCAAGGCGTAGCGCGCCGCGCATGTTCTGCTCACTCGACCCGACCAGTCCGGAGAACACCCGTCCGATGTCGAGCCGAAGAAGGGGAAGGCCCCACAGGGTGGACATGCACTTCGCTGTCAGGCTCTTACCGCATCCGGGCACACCGGTGATCAAGATGCCTTTCGGGGCGGGAATCGACCACTCCGCCGCGTCGGCGAGCCAGGATCCGTTGCGTTTGCGAAGCCACTGTTTGAGGACCTCGAGCCCACCGATGTCGTCCAGGCTTCCGGACGGCGGGATGAACTCGAGCAGCCCGGACTTACGGATCGTCTGCCGTTTCTCGTCCAGCACAAGAGCGATGTCGTCTGCGTCGAGGACGCGGTCCGAGGAGATGGCGCGCGCGAATGCGTTCTCGGCTTCCCATCGGGTCAACCCGAGCGCGGCCTGCAGCAAGCGGTGCCGTTCCTCGTCGGTGAGTCGGATGGAGATGTTCGCGGCGTTGGCGGTGACGATCGAGTCGAGGACGTCGGCCACCTCGTCGATATCCGGCAGCGGAAGATCGACCATCGTGATGATCTTTTCCAGATCCAACGGAAGCGTGAGGCCCGGCGCCACGAGCACCAGGGTGTGCGGGACGGCGCCCGACTTGAACGCATTGGCCGTGTCGATCAAAGCGCGAATAAGCTCCGGGTCCGGCCCCCGCGACTGCGATCCCAGGAAATGGTGCAGGTCACAGAAGACGAAGATCGTCGGTTGATCCGTTTTCCTCGCCGCGGTCAGTGCGGCTGCCGGCTGCATCGGCTTGCCTTCGCCCCCGCAGACGTGCAGGCCGTTCGACAGGGTGTACACGAGCACATTGCGAGGACGCGGCAGCGCGGTCAGATCCATCGCCAACGACCGCACCGTGGACAAGACCCGCTCTTCTTCGTGGGTTTCGACCAGAAGCACCGGGTGCCGGGCACGGACCAGCTGGACAAGCGTATCCCGGAACTCGGCTGTACCGCCCATACGGATGTGCCCCTCTCACACTGCCGCAGTTCATAGCAGCTGGAATCTGAGCAATACCCCGCACCACTGCCGACTATGTCTGCAAATACTTGAATCGCCGGGGCTCGACAGACTGTTTCAGCGTCACCGCGCGGCTGGTGAATCCTCTCGGAGGACCGTCCGAATTCTCCCCATTGGCAGGTATTACCGGGCTGTCTCCGACATCTCCTCGGCCGGGCCACAGGAGCACGCTGAAAGAGCGGGGAGAAGCGACATGCCCACTGCCCGACGAATCCCGTAGGGGTGAGGTCGGGCGGTCATGGCCGCACCCGCGAATCCCGGGTCACATCCTGCCGAACCGAATTTTCTGGGCCCTGAGCCCGGGCAAGCCACGACGTGCTGGCTGGATGTCTTCTGGTCACTGACGCGCCGATTTCGACGGCTTCACATCGATCCGTCCGCTGCTGTGGACTCGTCTGTAGTTCGACCCGCACCTCGTTTGGTGCCTTGTGAAACATCGCGCACCACTACGATCGATATGGGGAGTGATAGGGGTGTTCAACAGCCGGGGCCTGAACCGGGCGAGCGTAAACGACACACCCTGCGAAACCGCGTCTGCGCTTTGGTGAGGGCCAGCGCGTGTCGTGACGGTGCACCAACGACAGGGGGACTGCGATGTCCAAATACAGCGTCCAGCAGCAATCGGTGGACAGTCTGCTGAGCTTGGTGAGGAACGGGCAGGTCGCCATCCCCGAACTTCAACGTCCCTTCGTCTGGAACAGCACCAAGGTGCGCGATCTGCTGGACTCGTTGTACAAGGGCTACCCGGTGGGTTACCTGATCACCTGGCAATCGGTCGGCGCGGCCCTCAAGGACGGCCAGGTCGCAGCCCACCAGCAGATCCTCATCGGCGGTCAGCAGCGCATCACGGCGCTGCGGGCGGCGATCGCCGGGCTGCCGGTGGTGAACGACAAGTACAAGAAGAACCGGATCGTTATTGCGTTCGATCCCGTCACCGAGCAGTTCCAGACCGCCACCCCGGTGATCCGTAAGAACCCGCAGTGGATCCATGATGTGTCCGAACTGTTCAACGCCACCTCGGGTTTCACCTTCATGCGCGACTACTTCACGCGCAATCCCGGGTTGGATCCCGCGCTCGTGGAGGCGAACATCTCTCGACTGGAGGGCATCAAGAACGCCCCCATCGGGATCATCGCCCTCGCCGACGACCTGGACGTGGAAACCGTCTCCGAGATCTTCATCCGCATCAATTCCAAGGGTGTGCCGCTGGAGAGTGCGGACTTCGTGATGAGCAAGATCGCGACATACGGCGACCGTGGCCGCAACATCCGCAAGCTGATCGACTACTTCTGCCACCTGGCCGTCGCGCCGCACGTGTACGCCGACATCGTCGAGAACGACGAGGAGTTCGCCTCGACCGAGTTCATGCGCGCGATCGCGTGGCTGCGCAACGACGCCGAGGATCTCTACGACCCCAAGTACGGCGACCTGATCCGGATCGCGAATCTGGTGGGCTTCAGTCGGGGCCGAGCCGCGGCCCTGGTCAGCGAGTTGTCCGGCCGCGACCCGGACACTCGGAAGGTCGACGAGTCACGGATCCCGGTGGCCTACGATCGACTCGAGCGTGCTCTTCGTCAGATCGTGAGCAAGTACGAGTTCGAGAACTTCACCATGACGATCAAGTCCGCCGGCTTCATCGAGCACTCGATGATCGGCTCGATGAACGCCCTGAACTTCACGTACGCCTTGTACCTGCGTCTGCGCCAGGACAAGGAGCTGGCAGAGGGGGAACGCAAGTGCATCGTCCGCCGCTGGTTCGTGATGTCGATGCTGACGAGCCGGCACTCGGGCAGCTTCGAAAGCCGCTGGGAGCAGGACATTCGGCGAATCAACGCCATCGGGGCCGCCGCGTATCTCAAGCAGATCGAAGAAGCCGAACTCTCGGATGCGTTCTGGGAGGTTCAGCTCCCAGCCAACTTGCAGACCTCGAGCATCCGCAGCCCCTACTTCCAGACCTTCCTTGCGGCCCAGGTCTCGGCCGGTGCCCGTGGGTTTCTCTCCAAGAGCATCACTGTGCGGGCGATGCAAGAGCAGTCCGGCGACATCCACCACATCGTGCCGAAGGACTACCTGGCGAAGAACGGGTTCCCGGACCGGGGTGACTACAACCAGGTCGCCAACTACGTACTGACCGAAACACCTATCAACATCGCGATCAGCAACCGTTCACCCGAGCAGTACATGGCCAAAGTGCATGCCCAGATCGACTCCGGCGTCCTCACCCTGGGTGAGATCGCCTCGGCCGAGGATCTCCAGCGGAATCTGGCGGAAAATGCGGTACCGCCGGAGCTGCCCAGCGTGACGGCGGCCGACTATCCGACTTTCCTCGACCGCCGCCGCAGTCTGATGTCCGCATATATCAAGATGTACTACCAGAACTTGTGACCAGCTCCGGGGCAGTGCTCGTTCGGTCCTTTCGAGGTCGATCGCGACCAGAGTGACGCTACGGCCTGTCTTGGACGTACGGACGGATGCACGAGCGCGACGAGAGTACGGCCGGGACGAAAGGGGCGGAGGCGCTCGGAATGGCAAGGACGACAATGTCCTATCTCAACCCGCGCCGTCACTGGGCTTATGGGAGCCCTGATGAGATGGGCCTCGAAGGGCCACCCAGGAGAGGTAGATGAATGCCGGCTTCTACACCGTTGACCGTAAGGGAAGCCTGCAACAGGGGCAGACAATGGAGCTGATCCGCTTCGACGACGTCGACCCGCCGGAGTTGCAAGAACATCTGGACATGCTGTTTCCAAAGGGTGTCACGGCCCATGGTGACAACAACTTTGTCAAAAACGATACTCATTTCCAGATTTCCAGCTACACGATCGAACTTGTCTGGGAGAACGTGCGTCGTGCACACTTTCCGACCACGCCATCCCGCTTCCAATCGGTCTTTGCGGTCGAGACCCTTCGCGCTGCCCAAGCCTTCCGGAATGCTTTCGGTCAAGCGGATCATAAGATTTGGATTGTGGAGGCACAGAGCAGTTTCCGCGCGAATATGGATCTTCTGCGAAATGCGAGCACCGCTCTCGTGACCTCCTATCTGGCACATCTCTACTGGGCGCAGCAGAGCCCGAGCGGTCATTCAGAGTTTTGGGAGACCCTACTCACCCCGCCTGTGCGTGTTCTCGGGCTTGCCGACGAGTAGGCCGCGGCAGAGAAGTCTTCACCCGGCTCCCCGTCCGGGCCAGCCTGCCCGCCGACTATCTTTGCGGCGGGTGCTGGCATCGGCAGCAGCGGTCGGGTGCGTGGCCACACCCGGCGAGCCTCCGGCATGCAGCCTGATCACTACCAGCAGCGCCGCGCTGCGACCCCACTTTCCGGAATCTCGCGATCCGGCCCTGGATCAGCCAGGATCTGGCGCACTCCTTCCGGCGGCACACCACCCGCTCCGGTACCGACCTTCATTCAATACCTGAGCTCGTAGCGATCGTCCGACGCGAAGCCAGGTTCCAAAATGACCGTCCCGGTCGGTCCCTCCTGGGGCAGCACGATGCTCGCATGGTAGATCGAGTTCGTCTCGAACCGGTCCATGTCGTCACCGTCCTCCTCGGTCGACAGACAGTAAGAGGCGTTCTGGTCCATGCCGGCTTCCTCGATCACCTCTCCGTCGTCACCTCGTACCGTCCACAGGAACGGGTCGAAGAGGGAGGAGTAGTCATCGGGCACGACGTCGCGGGTACGGACGGTCAGGTCGACTCGCAGAAACGGGGCGTCCGGGGGTCCGTCGTACGCAGCGCCGGTGCAGTCTGCGCCGGCCATCCTGGTCAAATTGTCGATCGTGAAATCCAGCACGGCACCGTCGGTGGTGGTGAGGGTCAGGGGCTGGCCGACGGCAACGGTGTAGTCCCGCGGGGCCGTGGTCGTCGCCGGGGTGTCTGAGCCGAACGTGGCCGAGGCGTCAGGCGGGGGGAACACGGTCCGGTCCGGGGAGGAGTTCCCGCAGGCGGACGCGAGTGCGGCGGCGAGTCCGAATACAACAAAGGTAGACATGGTTTTCATGGGTTCGATCCAGCTAGGCGCACGTTGTTCTGAGGAATCGGACTTCCGATCCACACCGTCGATCATGCGGCTACCCTGGTGGAGGCGTCGTCGGGTCGCGACGATCAGGTGAAGTCCGACGTCGATGTGGTCATCATCTTGTCCCGTCCCTGTATGGGGTGTATCGGCACGAGCCGGACCGGTGTTTCCGTCACCACCACACCGGTAATGCATACAGCCGCCTCGTCTAACTCGTTCATACCGGTCTTCTGGTGATCACCACCGCGCTGCGGTCCAACAGGGTGGGATCACCCACCGCGACGGCATACACCGAAGACACTCCCCCAAGGCGGCGACCTCCGTCGTGCCAGCAGGCGACAGCACGGCTGGAATTGGAGGACGACATCCTGTGGGGTGCTCCTCTTCCCGCAAGTCGGCGCGACAGCGAGCGATAGGAAACCCGTGAGGTACTCACCCCTATGTTCGTAGTGGAGTGTCCATCGCCGATATGCCTCTCTTATGTAAACCACTTCACGGCATAGTGCATCGGATGCATCACCGAACCACCCCGTGGTTCTGCTGCAACACTTCAGATGTGATGAGCAGACCCCGCTGGGCGCCGGCAGCCGATCTGCCAACCTAGGGTGTATGAGCTCTTCCAGCCTGGGGCGCCTGCAGATCGTCCCGCCTCGTGAGATCTGGCCGCACGAGGCACTCGACTTCACCCCCTGGCTGCTGCAGAACGTCGACGTGCTGAGTGATCTGCTGGGGATGGATCTGGTACTCGAGGTCGCGGAGCATCCGGTCGGTGATTTCAGCCTGGATCTGAAGGGGTACGACGAGGCCACCGGCGAGATCGTGATCGTCGAAAACCAGCTGGCGCCGTCGGATCACACCCACCTGGGCCAGATCATCACCTACGCGGCGGGGACCGACCCCACCACGATCGTGTGGGTGACCACCGGGTTCCGATCCGAACATCGTGCGGCCATTGATTGGCTCAATCAGCGCACCGATGAGCACACGCGCGTATTCGGTGTCGTGATCCAGGTCGTGAGGATCGGTCAATCCCAGCCGGCACCGAACTTCGAGTTGGTGGCGCAACCGAACGACTGGGAAAAGCGGGTCAAGAAGGCATCGGCTTCGGGGACGTCGATGACGAGCCGTCGTTACCGACAGTTCTGGGAGGCCGCACTGGAGCAGATCCGGCTCCGCCACCCCGATTGGACTCGGGCGCGGACCACCGACGCATCGTGGTGCAATACCTCAGTCGGTCTCGGTGGCATGGTGCTGTCGATGGCGTGGGTGAACGGCTCGTTGGTGGCGCAGTTCTACTTCGACTCCCGTGATGCCGACCTGAACCAGGCGCGCTTCGATACGCTTCACGACCGTCGTGGTGATTTCGAGGCTGTGCTCGGTCGAGCGGCGGTGCGGGACCGTATGGAGGGGCGGAAGGGCGCTCGCATCGTGGTGACCTCGCCGTTCGGCGACATCGACGACGTGGACCGGTGGCCTGACATGATCGACTGGCTTATCGAGCAGCAACTTCGACTCCGGGGAGCGCTCGCCGAGGTCGGTGGCGTCACCGCCCTGCTCGACATCGTGCTGCGCTGAGCGGGGCGTGGTGATCGTCTCGGTGGTAATGCGCGGTGGGGGAGTTGCGGTGTAGTGGCAATGAAGACTGTGGTGGGTGCGGCCGTGTTCGCGACGGCGATGTCGAGTGGCGCAAGCAGCGCACAGCGCTGTATGCCGCCCGCCGGTATTGTCGGGACGTGGCTGATCGTCGAAAGATCCTCTACGTCGACCTCGACAACACGCTGGTTCACTTCAGGTCCGGCATCGATCGCCTCGGCGCTGCCGATTTCCAGGAGTACCAGGACCGCTACGACGAGGCTCCGGGGATCTTCGCGCTGATGGACCCCATCGACGGTGCGATCGAAGCATTCACCCAGCTGGCAGCACACTTCGATGCGTACATACTCTCGACCGCACCGTGGAAAAACCCGTCAGCGTGGTCGGACAAACTGCTTTGGGTGCAGAAGCACTTCGGCACCGACCCGCACTCCGTCGCCTACAAGCGATTGATCCTGTCGCACCACAAGAATCTCAATCACGGAGACTTCCTGGTCGACGACCGTGACCACAATGGCGCGAAGGACTTCACGGGTGAACTGGTCAAATTTGGCAGTACCGAATTCCCCAACTGGGATGCGGTGACTACCCACCTGCTGGGCGGAGCAGGATAGCCTTGGCCTACCGCACCACCGGTGTCAACGGCAACTGAATACTGGTTCTGGCCCAATTTCCGTGACGGCACTTGGTCCGCGCGTGTCGTTCAGGGGCGGAAAGAGGCGCACAGGAGATGATCTTGCTGGTGTTCTACGAGCTGCTGTGACCTGCGCGTTTTGCTTCCGCACCTGACGGGAGTCGCGATCGATTCCGTCGACGCAACCGCGGCAGGGATCCGCATCCGGGTGTCCCCGCTGGCGCAGTCCGCATCGTGTCCGGAGTGTGAAAGTGTGTCGCGGCGGATCCACAGTCGATACGACCGCACCCTCGCCGACGCGTCGATCGGTAACCGGGCCAGCCGCTTGGTACTGCGAGTACGTCGGTTCCTGTGCCCGTCCGCCGAATGCGGTCGCCGGACCTTGAATTCGCAGACCGGAGGAACCTGCCCCGGCTCTTCGGTTTGGAGCGCCGGGTATGCCTGTCGGGTCGGTATGTCACGATCACCTCATGAGCAACACCGCGGGCGTCGTCGATGCGCACACGCCGGGGCGTGACGACCTCAAGCGGATTCTGTCGGCAGAGCCTGTGGCCCGCGAGGTGGCGATCTCGCGTGGTACTCCGGTGCCGAAGGCCGGTGGGGTCTACGCATGGTGGTTCGACGAGCTGCCCGGCGATCTCGACGCGACCGGCTGCATCGAGCGTGACGGGTCGATGCTTCTGTATGTCGGCATCAGTCCCAAAGCGCCCCCGCGGAACGGACGGGTAGCGAGCAGTCAGTCTCTTCGTTCCCGGATCACTACCCACTACACGGGTAACGCTGCCGGGTCGACGCTCCGGTTGAGTCTCGGATCTTTGCTGGCGTCCACGCTCGGGATTGAACTCCGACGGTTCGGATCTGGCGACCGTCTGCACTTCGGTGTCGGAGAGCGGGAACTGTCGCGGTGGATGCATGAGCATGCTCGTGTCGGATGGGTCGTCGACGAAGCTCCGTGGGAGCTGGAATCTCGACTGTTCGGGAAGCTCGTCGTCCCTCTCAACCTGGACGGCAACGATCATTGCGGGTTTCACGCTCGGATGCGTGAGGTTCGCAGCGCGGCCCGGGTTCACGCCCGCGCTCTGCCTGTCCTCCCGAACCCCGGCGCCGGGGGAAAGTACCCGTAAGAGGAGATGGATAGTGCACTCCTCCGGGCAGCCCATCGAGGTCTGCTACGACGTAGCAGATACGCCCCTGTGCCGCTCGTATCTGTACCTGTTCGCGAGAAGAGCAATTTGCGTCGTTTGCACAGCTGCGGGGCGGCGGCGCTCCCATCGCCGAGATCGTCACCAAGATCGGGCTGACCTGCTCGACGCTGTATCGGCATCTCCCGCCGCGACCCGCCGATCCGGTCACCGCTGCGGCTCCACCGGGACCTGCGCCGGTTCCGCCCGGTGCGACAGTGTCCGACACGGCCCCGATGGGAGGACCGACTCGTGTGCCAGACCTGCGGATACCGTCCCGTCGACGCGGCGAGGCGATCCCGCACCTCGGCGACCTCGACATCGTCTGGCTGCACCTCGACGGTGACGGTCCGGTCCGCGAGCAGCGGCACTGCGCCCGGTGCCAACCCCCGATGTCGGGATCGTCGACAACGGCTGCCCGGACTGCGGGGCCGGCCGGGGGCCACCGGCATCGGGGTCGACGAGGTGTTGCCTTCCGCGGTTCTGCGGTGACTCCCCGACCGGGGCGGGGTCACCGGCGTGCACCTGGCGTGCGGGCGCCACAGGTGATGGATAGTGCGGTCGGCAACTCGATCGATCAGGCAGGTCCGTTCACCTCATGACTGGCGTCGAAGGCGGCGCCGGCAAGTTGCGGACAGTGAACTTTGCGATGCATGGACGTACCTTTGCGCATGATGTGCAGTGCCGTGGTGGCGGCTGCTCGGGTCACCGCGACGTCGTCGAGGAGTCGTTCGAGGGCGTCGAGGGTCTCGGCGTAGAGGAACAGCTGCCCGGGCCCCGATTCCTGGTACTCCACCTCGGACCATCCTGTCGTCGGATGCCGGCGGAAGAATTCGCGCACGGCAAGAGGGGTGGGGAACAGTTCCGCTTCGTTGACCTGGATCTTTCCCGCCGCCGGCGTGCCTCGGTCCTGATAGATCACCAACGTTTCGGTCATCGCGATCGACAGACACGACATCCGCCCGCTGCGTTTGCCGGGTGGGGTCAGGCAACTGATCACCCAGCAATGATGCTCTGTCCGCGCGGGATAGGGCACACAGCGCGTCAGATAGTTGCCGACGATCCGGGTGATCTGGTCGACATCGGAACGGGTACGAAAGTGCCGGTAGTTGGCGGCGGTGCGGGCCAATCGTTCCGCCGGGAAGCTCGTGCGGGGGGTGGTGTCATGGGTGTTGGCGACATCGGGGGCATCCAGCCAGCTGCGTTGTTCGTCGGGAGAGATCAGCTGGTCGAGGTGTTTGCTCGCCCCGATCATCGTGGCCATCTCGTTGATGTTGCGGGCGAGCAGTCCCGCGTGTTGCGCTCGGTGGATCAGCGACTTCTCGCGCAGCCGGAGGTGGCGTTTGCCCTGCTGCGACCGGGTTGCCGCGGTATCGGGCCGCACCCGGATCCGGTGGATGTCGTGATAGCGGCCTCGATGCTGCTTGAGCCGTTCGGGAAGATCGATCGATTCACCGATATAGCACTGACCGTCGGTGAATTCGAGGATGTAGTAGCCGACGCGACCGGCACCGGCCTGGTCGAGATGCCGGATGACCGCCACCGGGGTCGGTTCCACCGGGGCGCCGAACCCGTTCTCGGCAGCCCACACCTCGATCCGGTGCGCTCGAGCGGCAATCACCTCCGGATTCGGCGGCGGCTCCGGTGCCAGTGGAACGGCAGGAAGCGCCGACGGCGGGGTCGCGGCACCACCGGAATGCCACTGTTTCGAGATGTCGGCAAGACCCCAGGCGCAGTTCGCCGCCGCGGTCTCCATCACCTCGCGGAGGGTATCGAGGCCGACGGCGTCGACCGTCCCATCGGCGCCGGCGAATCCGGTCTGCGCGGTGTCGAGTTGCCACCTGTTGTCTCGAAACATCCAGTGCATGCGCATGTCCCGGATATCGATGTCCAGCACTTCGCCGACGTACTGCAGGAAGCCCCCGCTCAGATCGCTCGGTATGCGCGTCGAGATCTCGATCCTTGCGCTACCGCCGTGGGACGCGAGGTCCATGACGGTGTCCCATCCCGTCCCGAACGCGCAGTACATGGTTGCGACCACGGACTCGTACCGCCCGGCCAGCTCGTCGAGGACGGGATCGTCGATGTCGGCGAGACGGTCGTGCAGATCGACGACTCCTGTGGGGGGCTCGGAGCCGAGCTCGGGAACCAACCAGGCCGGCACATGGCTGTATACGTGCTCGAGTACCGCCGCGCTGCCTCGCACCGACATCGCACCGGCTGGGGACACCAGCCCGGTCGACGTCTCGTCCACACCCCACCGTACGTCGTGGACGAGCCTGACGTGCGCGTCGTCCACACCCCCGACTGGGGAACAGGCACGAACCTCGAGGCATGTTCGGCCACCGGCCGCTCGCATCCGTGTCCGTATCGGCCAACCGGCACAGAACATCGCATACACCTGCAGCCCGATCTGTTCGGGGAGCTCTGCGATAAGCAACCGGGGTTCCTCGCTCTCGGTGTCCATGCCGTTACCCGTCCAGTCCGATTCCGCACACGGCACGCCGTCTGCTGCCGCCGAGTCCGCCGGGGCGCTGTTCACGGGGCCAGCCGACGACGCGGCGGGCACGAAGGGCCCATCGGCCCGACCGGCGATCGGTCGAAGGTTTCTCTGCTTCCGTGGTGCTTGCGCCAGAAGTCATCCTGAAATCCCGCGATGGTCCCCACCCAGCTGGCCGCGTGTTCGAGACCGTGGACGCGGAACCACTCCTGCGTGTTGTCGGGCAGTGCGTCGACGATGTCGCCGGGCTGTTGCATCGCCATGCCGGCCAATCGGGACAACACCCCTCTGCTGCGCTGGGTGACGAACACGTCGGGGTAGAGCTCGCAGGCCAGCTTCCCTCCGGAGGGCAATCGATGCGAGGCCCGCACGTCGAACGCTACGGTCCTCCTGTCACCTCGCGGCGATGCCCGGTCGACGTCGACACGTATACGCGGAACGGTCTCGGAGGAAGTAGCCCACCGACGCTGGATTCGCTGTTCCAGCAGCCGTTCCGTCTGCCATCCGGACAACACCTCGATCCAGGCGACCGCGCACTCGATCGCGTCGTCGTCGACGACGAAGATATGGTCGTCGTCCTCCGGACGGATCTCCTGTATCGCGACGGTGCCCGCGTCCTCCACCAGGGACTCGGCGGTCGCGAAGACCCGACCCCATTCGTCGACGAAGACATCGGGGTGGACTTCACACGCGGCGAATCCCGTCGATGTCTGCCGGTGAGTGGCTTTGACCTCGAACACCATTGCTGCAAATCCTTCCTGCGACTGTCAGAGGGCCCGCATCGGGTGGTCCCTGGTGCAGTCGATGCGACATCATGGCACGCCTATCCTGCGTCCCACCCGTTACTGGGAGACGGAGCGCTTCGGTGCCGCGAGGGCCCGATCGACCTCCCTCACCAGCAGCCGTGCGGCCCCGGCATTCAACGCTTGACGGACCGCGTGTCCCGCACCTGCGGCCGCCGCCGCTGCGATACCTCGCTTGTGCCGTGCCCGCCAGACGGTGGATCGGGTGTTCTTGTAGAAGTCCCGCGCCGCACCGGCACCGCTCGGGGCCGCCATCGCCATCGCACGAAACAGCGCCTCGACGAGGACCGGCTGCATCTGATGAGCAACTCGTTCGAATCCGGCGACCGCGAGCGGGATCGCCTGGCCGGCACGGTTCCGCATCTCGGAAATCCCCTGCGTGCGATCGAGAATCCTACGTCCCATCGCAGCGAATTCCGCCTCCGAATGCGGCTCGATCCCACGGAGCAAGGCGATCGACATGGCCAAGGCCGCGACCGTCTCGAGAACAGGAGTCGAATCGCCTTCTGGATCGGTCTTGCCGAGATCGGCGATCGCTTGCCGCTTCACCCGCCCGATCAACGCGTCCGCCTTCTCACCGGGATGTCGGCGCCCCAACTCGTCGACCAGCGTCCTCGACGCGGGAAGCTGCCGGGCGAAAATTTCCCCCAGCAACGCCGCAATCTCCTCGATGCTCGGCTCGACGTCGGTCCCGTCGTCATCGAAGGTTCTCGACATCGGCACGGCGAGCGCGCGACCGTGGGCGCTCGCCTCGTCGAGCGCTCCGAGCGCGGCGAGGGCGTCGTCCCAGGTGATCGACTCGTCCGCGGCAGACGCCGGGCTCTGCGTCACCGACAGGTACGCATCGACCGCCCCCCGCACGGACCGAGCGTCCTCGAGCAGACTCTTGCGCAGCAGGCGTTGCGCACGGCTCGTCGGCTCCGTGGGCAGCCGATCGCGAAGATCGGCCAGGATCGATACCAGGTCGTCGGTGGCGTCGCGTTCCGCGTCGAGCCGGCCCAGAATCCGTTCCCCCGGCGAGAGAGGCCCGGAACCCGGCCGGCCCAGGGTGCGAGACGCCAGCACCAGTTCGATGGCGGCGATCTCCTGGGCAGCCAGCAGCAGCCGCAGGCGTGACACCCAGCTCCCCTCGGCCGCCGCGGACGCCAGGCCTTTCGCGACCTGGTCGTCCGGCGTATCGACGAGGCCGGCTGCCCCGAACCGGACGGCGGCCCGCAGGTCCGCGATCACCTCGTCGAGCACAGCCGACACCTGAGGATCCGCCCCGGTCGGGGTGCGCCCGCTGGCTTCCTTCGCCAGCAGGCGCCGTCGTTCGGATCTCAGTTCGGTCAGTGTGGGCGCACCGGGAATGGCGATCGGCCCGATGACCTCGACGTCCGCGCTCGTCACCGGTCCAGCGGCGTCGGCGGCATCGGACAACCGTTGCTGCCACGCCGCGGCGGCCGCCTCGGCCAGCATCGCCACCGAGACGCTCGGATCGAGAGTGCGCAGGGCGGTCAGCGGCCCGTCGGGCACACCGAGAATCTCGACGGTCACCTCCTCGTCTACACCGCCGGAGGAAACACTGGTCTCATGGTCGGTCGAGACGACCACCAACGCGTCGAAGTCGACAGGCTCGACGCCGTTGTCCCTCAGTACGCGCGCGGCGAGCTGGAGATCGGCGGAGCCGAGTCGGATTCGCTCGCCGTCGACCGACACCTCACGCGCGGTGACCCCGACTTCGTCCCCGAGCACCAGTTGAAGACGCCCCCGCACGATCACGACCGCCTGTGCTGTACCCATGCCGGGGATCGTACGGCCAGACAACTGCCATCGATGGATGCACGCCTGCGTGCAGGTTGTCGCCGAAGCCCTCACTCGTACATCGCAAGGAACCGCGGTGTCCCAAAGCCTTGCCGCCACGAGATTTCTCATTCTCGTCAGAATCCTCGGACATCCGTGCTTCTGAAGCCTCCACATCGGCGGTGGCTGTCGGATAGTGGGTCGCGGTTCGCCGCCCCGGGTCGTGACCGGCACCCGCGTCGGAATCGGCGATGCTGACACCCATGACACCCACCGCCCGGGCCGACACCACCGCCCTTGCGCTGTCTGCGGACTGCCGACGGTGGCTGAGCACCGCAGGTGTCGACCGCCGGCACGCGGTGATCGAGCAGGCGATAGCGGTGGATCTGCAGTGGTGGGACGACTCCTTGGTGGCGTTCGGTGTTCCCGCGGTCAGGTGTTCGCCGCGGCCGCGGACCTGTCCGAGCCGGCGGCGGTGTGGCTGTTGGTGTGGCTGTCCACGGCTGGGGAACCGGATCGCGGCGTCGGCAGGTGCACCGGCGCATGCGCGCAGCGGCCGCCGACGCGGACCGGTACGCGGAGGCCCTGACAACGGCAGCCGGACTCTCACGCACCGATCCGGAAAAGACCTATGCGCTGCTGTATCCGGGCAACCGCACCCTGATCCCGTTCCTCGGTCCGGCGTTCTTCACCAAGTTCTTGTACTTCGCCGGGGCCGGCGCCCCGACGCAGCCGAGCCTGATCCTCGACAGCCGGGTGGCCACCGCCCTGCACCGGGCCGGCTGGACCTCGCTCGGCACCCGGGGTGGATGGCCGGCGCAGACCTACCGTCGCTACACCGCACTGCTGGCCCGCTGGGCGGACGAGTACGCGCTCGAACAACAAGGATCAGGCACCGATGTGCTCGAGCGCTGGTTGTTCGACCACGGCACGACCCGGCGCAGAGCTCGCTGATACCGGCACCCGAGGAGAAGCGGGACTCCCGCCCGGGCGATCCGGGCCGGTGATCGTTACCGGATGGGGGCACCCTGCCAGCGCGCCGGACGCCGGCGTAGCGGAGGGTCGGTGGGCCATGAGGGTGCCGGACCGCCGTGGGTCGCAGACCCTGGTGCCGCGGCGGCCGCGTCGGGATCCAGGCGTCACCGGTGGGGGCGGCGGAGTTCGGTCAGTCGGGACCGAATCGGTGTCGCGGCCATGCCCTGCAGGTTCAGCGGCGGATCGAGGCTCGCCAGTACCTCGCCTCGAGCTGTCCGAGGGTATCGGCGTCGTCGGAGGCGATAGCCACCACCGTCAGGTGTCGGGTCATCCACGCGGTAAGGGCGTCCTCGTCGATGTGCGCGCTGCCGTCGGCGTGGGCGAGGACCGCGCCGAGGGTGCGCCGGAAGGTGGAGAACTCGTGCCTGCCACCCAGGTGCATCCCGGCGATGCGCGACCACAACGTGTTGGTCGACCGTTTCCCGCTCGGCCAGCGCGTCGCACCGGCCAGGCCCGCGTAGATCAGCCCCGGAGAGACAGGAACACCGAGTCCTGCGGTGAGATCCGCTGCGCCGGCGGCGTCGACCCACCAGCTGTACAGACCCGGCGTCTTCCACCCCTCGCCGGCAGAGGCGAGAAACTCGGCCGGAGTGAGCGCACGGGAGGTGTCGCGCAGCAGGGCGACGACCGAGGCGGTGTCCACATCGGCGGGCTCGCTGTGCCCCTGCGCGGCCGGCGCTGCGGGGACGGCACCGTGCGCGGCGTACCACCCGAGCCGCTGCCCCAAGCTCAAGCCGTCGAGGGGCGTCACCACACTGGCACCCTTGGCGACCAGATGGGGGGACAGCGCCTGCACATAGGGCGCTCCGGCGTGGATCTCGACGACCGTGCCTGGCAGCGGACCGCCCAGCAGGTCCAGGCGCTCGGCCACCCACCGCCCCCAGGCGGCGCGATAGGCGGCGGGGGTGTCCGGCAGGTACCGCTCGTACGGAGCGAGCCACTCCTCCGGTGCCACCAACCCGTGCTCGGCGGAGAGGATGAACCACGGCAGTCCCCGGCTCTCGGCGTAGGCCCGCTGGCGAGTAAACAACGCCGAGACGTACAGATCCTTCGCCGCCGCCGGAACCTTGAGTTTCGACTTGACGCACGTGACGAGCAGCAGATCGGCCCGGCCGGTGCCGCCGGGAGCCTGCGCGGCGGCTGCCGAGGTGCTCTGTATCGAGCCGACCCGCTCGGTTGTGCCGGCGCGGTCCTCGTCCGCGGGCTCGCGCACGAACGTGACCTCCTATCCCATCCGCAGGTTGGCGAGGGTGAAGCCGGCCGAGCGCCAGGCGTGCACATGCGGGCGGTCCCCGGACCACCAGGCGCGGTGCTTCGACGCCGACGGCGGCAGCCCCCCGACGAGGGTGTCGAGGTCCTGCCAGCTCACCCGAACCGACCGGCCGGCTGCCTCAAGTCGGTCGATCAGAGAATCCCACTGCGCCACAGCGCCAATGTCTATCACCTCGCGCGCACCGGCCCGCGGCCGTGGGTGTGCCTGCGCTGGGTGTCCGGTCCGTCTGATGCGGCTGGCTCGGTCACCGTCTCATGGGCACCATGAGCTAACGACGCTGTTCCAGCTCGACGACGGGCGCCTCCGAGCGCGAAACCTACTCCCAGCGGACGTCTCGGCCGTACTCGGCCCAGCGGGCGTTCAGTTCGTCACCGAGAGTCGAGTGAGAGCCGTCGTGGTGCACTTGGAACTCGAAGCGGTCGGGCTCAGCTATGGCTTTGAGTATCGTCCAGATCGCGTTGGCCGCATCCGCGTACCTGTCGTCGAGGTTTGTCTCGGTGTCGGGAAACTCGAGCTCGACCGTGATCGTGCGCGTCGTCATCAACTGATTGTTGTCCACCGCAGCCAGGAAACAGTGCCGCCTCGCCGCCGACGATCTTTACGGTCTGCATCACGCCGTGGCCCTCTTCCGGCATCGGAGCCGAAGCATGGTCGCCGATCACACTCGATCGCTGCGGACTCTTCCCGGATCCGGCCGACCGGCCTCGCCAAGGGCCACGAGCGGACCTGTCGGATGCGTCGATCGGCCGGTCCATACCCGTGTGGCGGATGAGGCGTGTCGCAGCGCGCACCGAACACCGGTCGGGTACGACTGGGAAGACAGCCGTCGAGAGGGAAGGAGCTCGGCCTTGGTCGCCACCGACATCCCGGAGCCGGGCTCGGTCGATCCGGCTCTGGTGCAGCACCTGGCCGCGCAGGTGGCTGCGTTGGATCCACAGCCCCGGCCCCGTCGCTGGGTGAGCCTGAGCCTGTGTGTCCTCGATGCGGTGTGGAGCATCGGCCTGCGCTATCACCAGGTCGTCGCCCCGGTCGTCACCAAAGTCGCGAGCGAATTCGGCGTCGCGCGCCCGACCGTGCCGGCCGCCACCGCACTCATGGAGGACCCGATCCCGCTCACCGTATTCCGGGACCGGTTCGCCACTGCCGACGCGCTGCGGGCGGTGACCACCGAGCACCGCACTTCCACCCGCGGCGGGATCTACAAGGCCGACGCCGCCGTACGCTACGCCGACATCCTGCGCGAGCACCACATCGACACCCTCGCCGACGCCCGACACGTGCTCGCCGATCCGGACCGGCTCGCGGTCGTCGACGCCGACCTGCGCCGGGTCCCGGGCGACGGCGCCCATGCCATTCGGCGTGACTACCTGTGGATGCTGATCGGTGACGACGAGCTGATCAAACCCGACCGGATGGTGCTGCGCTGGCTACGCCACCACGGCGCCGACGTCGGACCCGCCACCGCCCGCCGCCTCGTCACCGCGATCGCCGCAGTTCTCAACCAGGACGAGAGCCAGCCTCGGCAGATCACGGCCTGGGAGATCGACCACGCCCTCTGGCAGGCCGGACAAAAGCTCCCTCGGCTCTGACGAGGACCCAACGCCACCGGCACAACTCGGTATCGGGGGTATCCACACCATGTCCCTGTGCGGCCGAGGCCCGGCACCTCGATACCGTGGCAGCCGTGACGGCAGCAGCATGGGTGGTGCGCTCGGGCAAGCTCGGGGAACGCGATCAGGTGGCTCTGACGCAGGGCTGCTCCGGTGGGGGCTGGGAGGAGATCCCGGACCTGACCGCATGCACCACCCGGACCGAGGTCGCTACGGTTGTCGAGTCCGTCCTCGGCGGAGAAAGCAGGAGCCGGGTGCAGAACGCCGTCGCGCAGCTGTGGGCCCTGCGCGGACGCATCGCACCCGGGGATGTGCTGGTGATGCCGATGAAGACCACCAAACAGCTCGCGCTGGGGCGGGTCACCGCAGGCTACCGTTACCTGAGCGAAAACCCGCCGGCGCTGCGGCACGTGGTCGCGGTGGACTGGCAGCGCACCGACCTGCCCCGATCGGCGGTCAAACAGGACCTGCTCTACACCCTCGGCAGCGTGCTCACCGTGTTCGCTCCCAGCAAGAACAACGCCGTCGCCCGCCTCGAGCACCTGCTCGCCCACGGCACCGACCCCGGCGCGGTCGAAGCGTTGCCCGTGCCGCGTCGCGCCGGCGCCGCGCCGGTAACCGAGACCGACGGCTCGGTCGATTCCCCGGAGTTGAGCACCGATTTCGAGCAGGCCGCCACCGATCAGATCCTCACCCGGATAGGCGAGGATTTCACCGGCCACGAGCTGGCCCGCCTGGTCACCGCCGTGCTCGAGGCCGAAGGCTTCCGATGCGACATGTCCCCACCGGGTCCGGACGGCGGCATCGACATCACCGCCGGCCGCGGCCCGCTGGGCCTGGACACTCCCACCTTGCTGGTGCAGGTCAAATCCGGCGGGCAGGTTGGGGCGCCGGTGGTCTCGCAACTGCAGGGAGTGATGTCCACTCAGGGCGCCGATCAGGGGCTGCTGGTGGCCTGGGACGGGCTGACCCGCCCGGCCCGTGAGCAGATGCGCCACCACCGATTGCGGATCCGGGTGTGGGAGGCCGCCGACGTAGTCGACGCCGTGCTGCGCAACTACGCCCGGCTGCCGTCGGACATCCAAACCCTCCTACCGCTGAAACAGGTGTGGATGCTCAGCAACCTCGACGATTGACACCCGACACTCTCCTTGGCGTCAGGCGGATCCCCTCCGCGCCAACAAGGGGTCCGGATGGTCAGCCGCCGGTGTTGTGGGCGGTCTCGACCAGCTCCCGCACACCGCCGATGGTGTGGTCGAGGTTCAGCGGCGGGGCCCACGCGGCGACGACGGCGGGCTCGACCTGCCGCGGGGTTGGATGCTCGCACCAGGACAGGCGCAGATGGGTGCGCATCCAGCCGGTCAGGCGCACCTCGTCCTCGGGCAGCAGCACCCCAGTCGGTGCGATACGTCGGATACCCTCCGTCTGCATTAGTAGCCCAGCTGAGCGTGGCGATCGTCGCGGCTAGATCGAGCCCGTCGAGGACGTCCATCAGGGAGGGGTAGAACGCGGCCGTCCGGGCATACCGACGGTGAAGGCACGGGCAGTCAGAGACTGCTCACCGAACAAAGGGGGCAACGGTGACCGACGATGCGGAGCGGGCGCTGCTGGTGCGCCACGCCGGCGGTGGGGCATGGGAGTCGCCGGAGATGACCGCCTACGACAACGAAGACCATCTGCAGTCGATCATCGCCGCCGCACCCCAGCACGTGCCCGGTGTGCCCGACGGCGCGGTGACCGTGCGGGAGCTGCCGACCTCCGCCGGCCCGGCCGATGTGTGCATCGTCGGTCCCGACGGGGACATCACCATCGTCGAATGCAAACTGGCGTCGAACTCCGAACGACGCCGGTTGGTCATCGGTCAAGTCCTCGACTACGCCTCGGCGATCTGGCGGGACGGGTCCGCGGCGTTTCGCGAGCAATGGTCCCGGCAACGCGGCGTCGACCTGAGTTCCCTCGGGGAGGGCGGCGACGCGCAACTGGACCGCAACCTCGCCGACGGGCTGATCCACCTGTGTCTGGCGGTCGATCAGATCGACGCCGATCTGCGGCGGCTGGTCGAGTACCTCAATCGGATCACCCGGGACGAGGTGCGGGTCACGGCCCTGCAACTGGCCTACGCCCGACACGGCGACCTCGAGATCCTTGTGCCCTCGACCTACGGTGGGGAAATCGCCGCGGTCAAGGCCCGAGCCTCGGGACAGCCCACCACCTGGACCAAGGGCACTTTCCTCGACGCTCTGGCCTCGCCGTCGGACCACGAGCTCGCCGAGCGGCTCTTCGCTCTGCTCGAGGCGATCGACGAGAAGACGGGCACACACGATGATCTGTGGTTCGGCAACCGCCCCTACGGCGGTATCTTCCTGCACCCCTATGGGTTGCGGTACGCGCCGCTCCAACTGTGGATCAACAAGGCGGGCCGGCTCATGGCGTACGGGAACTGGCGACAATACGAGGCCGTGCGCCACCACCCCGGCTTCGCCGAACTCGCGCGGCTGGTCGGACAGGACCACCGGTCCAGCATGAAGGGATTCGCGGTTGCCGACCTCGACCTGGAGCAGCTGTGGCCGATCGTTCTGCGCTGCGCCCGGCAGATCAACGACCAGGACGCCAGGATGGATGCTGATCGGCCGACCCACTGAAGCGGTGACAAGAAAAAGCGCTGCTGGCCTCGGGTCCCGACACTCGAATGTCGGCTGCGAAAAGCGCGGGCCGTGGTATTTGCCGCACCGACGCGGGCATGCTCGTTCGGTCCGTTACGGCAGGGGAACTTCCCGGGTGGGAACGTCGGCGAAGTCTTCCCTCGTGATGGCGGACGCACGGACGGTGTTGGCGGCGCTGCGGAGAGGCTCGTTGAGGGCGTCGTACATGGCGATCAAGGTGGTGACGGCCCACTCCTCGGCTTCTTGACGTTGCTGTTCGTCGTCGAGATCGAGGGGGTGGTAGAGCGAGATCCGGGAGGCGCGTTTGTCGTCCAAGCGTTCCCAACTAAACGCTCCGGCCCCTACTCGGGCTTCCCAGTGGGCCCGTTCCGTGGCGAATTGGTCGAACAATTGTTTGGTGACGTCTCGGTCCTTGAGATCGAGGTATGCCTCGATGCGGAGTTTGCCGTTGGCGATGGACAGACCCCAGTTGCCGAACGGGCCGAAGGCGAAGCTTGTCCAGTTGTACCGGCTCCGAGCAGGGACGCGGATGCCGGGACGTTGGGCGTTCACCGTGGTCAACACCTCCGCGAAGAAGTCCTGTCGCACGGTGTTGACCGGGTTGGCGGTTTCCGCATCGGCTCCGCCGGCGGACTTCACCGACTTCTGCCAGTCGTTGGGGCGCGAGACCACGGTGAAAACGGGTGCGCGTGGCCCGTCGTCTCCGATCTGGACCACGCTCACCTCCACCCCGAAGAAACCGACATTGTTGTCGGTGCGTTCGTTGAGCCAGTCCAGAGCACTGCGGTGATCTTCGCGGAACCTGGTGGCGACCCATACCACCGCCGTGGCATCGAGCCCGGCCGCATAGACCACGTTTTGACCCAGGTGCCCGTGATCTGTGCGTTCGAGCTGATTCTCGATGACTACAGTCCGTCCGTTCTCGTCCTCGGCTTGGATATCGAGCCAGAACTCGCCGACCGCAACCTCGGTCGTCACGACCGTCAGCGTCATACCGAGCTCCTGGGCCAGCACATCGATATTCTCGGCCAACCACGGCGTGAAATCGCCGGCCTCCGACGACCACACACTGCGGGGGTCGGCCACACGACGCAGACGCCCGAGATTCTTGCTGTCGAGTGCCATATGACGTGATTGTGCCAGTCACGCCGGTCTCCGTTGCCGATTTCCTGCCAGCACCTGCCTGCCCTCCGACAGAGAGCGACCGGCCCTGCCTCGGACGCCAGGAGATCGTTGCAGCAGCCGGCGCTGGCGGAGTTGGTGCGGGCCGGGCGGGCCGAGGCGAAAGCCTTGGCTCAACAGGGATGTCGTGCCCACCATGTCCCTTGTGGCGAAGCGCTACAGTCCCGCCGACGATCCAGCGACAATGCTTTTCCGGCACTGCGTCTGTGCCGATGCCCGGTGCTGCAGACCCGCGAACGACTCGGTATCGCCGCCTACGTCGATCTCGTGAAATGCAACGCCGACGGGCGCCCAGTTGTCTGCTCGACGCGAAATGCAAGCAGTGCGCGAAAACACCGGGACCTCGCCGGCCGGCGGTACCGCATCCGGCCCGAAGGTATCGATGTCCTTCGACGCTCCCCGAGCTGGCGGTAGTTGCTGTTCCACGCCGACGTCGCCTCGGCGATTCAGGTGGTCAGCGCGTCGAGCGGCACCTCTCCACTACTGGTCAATCGGAGGAAGGCGCCGAGTTCGGCCAGGGCCTGCGGTGTGGCGGGCAGGTAGTCGGTCAAGGCGTGCGAGCGGATCACGATGGCGGCCCACTGGGCGCGGGAGACGGCGACGTTGAGGCGGTTGCGGGAGAGCAGAAACGCCATGCCCCGGGGGACGTCCTCGGCCGCGGAGGCCGTCATCGACACCACCACCACCGCGGCTTGACGGCCCTGGAATCGGTCCACCGTTCCCACCTGCACCCGGCTCAGACCGGCCCGCGCGAGATGCGTCGCGATCAGATGGACCTGGGCGTTGTACGGGGCCACCACCAGCACATCGGCCTCGCCGAGCACCCGGGTTCCGGTGAACGACGATGGATCCTGCCACCGGACCCCGAGCACCGCCCGCACCTGACTAACCACCTCGGCGGCTTCTTCCACGCAGGCGGTGGCGTTGCCGTGGTGCTCGACGAGCACCGTGTGCACACCCGGGGCCAGACCGTCGAGGGAGCGCGTTCGGGTCACCTCCTCCTCGGAGTAGAGCCGGCCGTCGTAGGACAGCTGCGAGACTCGCTCGCACAGATGCGGGTGCATCCGCCAGGTGTGCGCGAGAAAGTAGCCGCGCTCCGGCGGCAGGGTCGGATGGTCCTCGGCGAGCCAGTCCAGCACGGAGGACTCGACCGGGTCAGGGTGCACCCCCTGGGTGACCTGGGGTAGTTGCTGCGGGTCACCGAGCAGCAGCAGGTTCTGCGCGGCGGTGGCCACGGCGATGGTGTTGGCCACGCAGAACTGTCCGGCCTCGTCGACGACCAGCAGGTCCAGACACCCCGGGTCCACGCAGTTCAGGTTGGTGAAATCCCAGGCGGTACCGCCCAGGACACACCCTCCCCCGCCGAGGGTGTCGAGCATCGCCGCGAACTGGCGCGCCTCGATCGGGGTCCAGGGTGGGTTCTGCCGTTTGGTCTTGGCCTTGAGTACCCGGTTGCCGGGCACGCCGACGGTGATGATCTCGGCGAGCAGGTGCTCGACGACCGCATGGGACTGTGCGACCACCCCGACCGTCCAGCGGTGGCGGAGAACGAGGTCGGCGATGACGCGGGCGGCGGTGTAGGTCTTGCCGGTGCCGGGCGGGCCCTGCACCGCCAGGTAGGAGTGATCCAAATCGAGCACCGCGGCGGTGAGCGCCGCACGGTAGTCACCGTCAACCACACCCGGCAAAGGCGCCCCGGACCTGGTGCGGGGCGGGATCCGGCGCAGGATGTCGACCGCGGCGGTGCGGGGCATCTGCGGCAGCGTCCGGCCCATCTGCTCGGCGGCCGAGGCGATGGCCCGTTCGAGCGCCCGAGCGGGGATCGGCTGCCCGGGCGTGAGCGCCATCGGCAACGCCGCGTACTCCGCGTCGCCGGGGAGCACTTCCTTGACCTCGACGACGTCGCGGACGACACCGTCCACCAGGCGCGTGCCCATCTCGAGGATTTCGCCCTGGTGGTATCCGCGGGTGGCGGGGCCGGCATCGCGCAGCCCGGCCGGGACGGGCGGCTCGTACAGCAGGAACACCGTGTCCCCAGTGCGGAGGGTGCTGCCGGTGGCGAGGTCCCCGATCAACTCGAGGTGCCGGCGCTTCTTGCGCTGGCGCGCGGTCGCGGTGTGCCAGTCCTTGAGCAGGGTCACGGTGGCCGCGATCAGGGTGTCGCGGGTCTCGGCCCATTCGTCGACCGGGTGTGAGAGCCGATCGAAGTGCCCCCACCAGAACGGTTTGTGTTCGCGGCGGTGATACCCCAGGGCCGCAGCCATCAATGCCGCCGTCTGCTGATCACCCCTGCGAGGGTGCGTGATTCCGTCGCCAGCGAAGGCGCGCAGCGCCGCTTCCCCCAGGAGCAGGTCCGGGCCGGGCTCGTCCCGCTCGCCGGTATCGACCGTCGGTGCGCCGTCACCGGCCACCCCGACCCGGATGGCCTGGGCCAGGAGCCAGTCCCGCAGGCCCATTGTGGAGCGGCAGTCGGCCTCGTTGTAGGCCGCGATGTCGGCGAGCACCGACTCCGCCTCGGAGAGTCTGCCGGCGTCGCGCAGCGCGCTGAAGTCGGCGTAGGCGACGATGGAGGCGGCCCCGTGCGTGACCGGCCCGTCGCGGGCCCCGGTGTACAGCGGCTCGAGGGCTTTGAGGCCGTAGGACCGCTGACCGATCCGCACCGCTGCCCGCACGATCGGATACAGATCGACCAGCACCCCGGCCCGGAGCAGCTCGTCGACGATCTCCTCCCCCACCCCGTAGCGGCCCGCCACTCGCAACAGGGCCGTCTTCTCGTAGGCGGCATAGTGATAGATGTGCAAGTGGGGGTGTGCGCGCCGGCGGGCGGTGACGTAGTCGAGGAAGTCGAGCAGCGCCCGGCGTTCCTCGCGGCGAGAATGGGCCCACCACGGCCGGAACCGCGGCGCCGACGCCGGACCTTCGACGACGCCGAACAGGTACTCCAACCCCCAGTCCGTGCCAGTGTCCTCGGCCCACAGCGGGTCGCCTTCGAAGTCGAAGAAGATGTCCCCCGGATCCGGGGCGGGCAGCGCGGCCAGCACCTGCGGGGCGAACACCTCCACCACCGGCTCCTCGGTGTGCTCCTGGCGCAGCTGGATCGCCGCCTGGGCCCGCAACGTGGTTAAGGTCCGCTCCGAGATACCCGGCACCGGGGCCGGGCAGGTAGCCAGCGCATCGATGGTGGGGATCCCGCCGTCGAGCAGCCGCGCCCGTTGGGTCGCCCGCATACCCGCCACCAACAGCAGATCCCGGGCCGCCACCACTTCCAGCTCGCACACCTCACACCGCCCGCACGCGCCGTACCGCCCCTCCTCCCAGGACGCCGCGATCCCGGCGTCGCGGTGGGCGTCGAGCATCATCTGCAGGCGGGCGCGTCGTTGGTGGTACACCGGCACCAGATCCGCGACCGGATGGGAGGACATGCCGCCGTCGCCGAGCAGCAGGTGCACCTGTTGAGATACTTCGACTCCGGTGCGTCCCAGCGCGTCGGCGTAGGCGGCCAGCTGCAGCAACGCCGGCACCTTGGCGTGCCGGGCGAGCTTGGCGTCGTACACCGCATACCCGTCCTCGTGCCGGACGAGGAAATCGGCGAACCCAACCAACCGGCCGTCGAAGAACGCCCCCTGATAGATCACCTCACGCCCCGCCGCGAGGGCCTCACAGGTGGCCCGGACGGCTGCTTCCAGGCCCGATACCGTCATGCCCGATTCAGTCATCGGCGGTCGCTCTATGGTGACCACCGCGTCACCGAACTGCTCCTCGAACGCGGCCAGGTGCCGACGCTCGTGCACCTGACCCAAATCCGCTGCCCGCTCGAGCACGGGATCGGCAACCGATGCCGGGGCCTCACGCAGCCCCAACACCACATCCAAATTGCGCATCACCGCGAACTCGCACGCCGCCGCCCGCACCAGATCACCGGCGCTGAACACCACGACACCATCGAGGACGAACATCGCCCTACCCCCAGGCCCCGCAGCGCGTCACCATCGCTCGACTATGGCAGATGCTGCCGGGTGACCGTGGCGGGTGTGGACGGTGTTGATCGCCGACACGCGGCGGCGCTGAGTGGCGGGCGCGGCGGGATGTTCGTGCAGGAACCGGGCGAGCGCCTCCGGGGTCGCGGGGAGCGCGGGTTGGTCGGTGGCGGTGCACCAGTCGGCGAACAGGGCCCAGTCGTGCCGATACCGCGCCGCGATCCGCAGGCCCGATACCGTTTCCGGAGAGTCACCGAGTCGCTCGGTCGAGGCGCTCACGCTACAGACCCAGATTGGTGACCGCGTTGCCCAAAAGGGGTGCGTGTTCGCGGGCGTAGACCTCGAGCATGGCGGGGGTAGTGTGTTTGATATGCGGGTAATCACTGTGC
>NZ_PCZU01000245.1:0-1032 GCF_002887785.1 Rhodococcus sp. ENV425 | reverse complement strand
GTTCAGAGCAGGCGCCGGGCCTTCATGCCGGGGAAGACCGCGCCGACGCGCACCACGTCCCCGAACGTCGGGGCGTGCACCATCTGACCGCCGCCGATGTAGATGCCCACGTGCCCCGGCCCGTCGGACTGCCAGTTGCCGAATACCAGATCCCCCGGCCGGGCCAGCTGGATCGGGATCTCGGTGCCGACCCGCCACTGCGTCTGCGAGGTGCGCGGCAACCTCACCCCGGTCGCCGCGTACACCGCGTACGACGTCAGGCCCGAGCAGTCGAACCCGCCCCCCGACGGACCGTTGACGTTGCCGCCACCCCACACGTACGGCAGCCCCAGATACCGGAACGCCAGGTCCACCACCCGGTTGCCGGTCTCGGTCATCCCCGGCAACCCCAGCCCGAAGAACGGCGAGAGCAGCCGCGCGAACACCATCTCCGTCGCCCGGATCTTCGCCACGTACGGCTTGGTCTGGTTCTCGTAGTCCGGCGACCCGGACGGCATCCCCCCGGACCGGCGCACCGCCCCCAGCCCGGCGTTGTACGCCGCCAACGTCAGGTCCAGGGTGTCCCCGCGCACCACCCCCTGCGCCTTCCACTGCTCGATCTGCCGGTAGTTGTCGCACAACAGATTCCCCGACGCCATCACCGGATCGGCGATGCCCAGCACATCGGCCCGCCCGTCCCCGTCGGCGTCCTTGCCGTAGGCATCCCAGGTTCCGGGCATGAACTGCCCCGGCCCCTTCGCCCCCACCGGCGAGACCGGGGCGCTGGGCCCGTACCGGAAGCCGTTCTCCGCCGAGTACAGCGCCGCCAGCACCGGCGCGCCGACCCCGTCGCACAACTGGCCGGCCTTGCGCAGCCACGGCGCGAACACCGCGATCGCGCCGATCGGCGCGCAGGTTCGTCCCGGGCAGGATCGCCGGGATCGACGGCAACGTCACCGCGCCGCCACCCCACGCCGGACCCGGCGCCCACGCGCCGCTGCCCGTCGCCCCGGTGGCCGGCGCCCCGAACACCGACGGCCGTCCCGCCGGCGC
>NZ_PCZU01000244.1:36202-37716 GCF_002887785.1 Rhodococcus sp. ENV425 | reverse complement strand
ACCGAAAAAACACCAACAAAACATCGAAAAATCATCAAAACAGATGTAAACTAGAGGCATGAACAAGGAAGAGATCACCGCGAAGCTCCACAGCCTCGGCCGCGACATCGATGCCCTGCTCAAGAACATCTCGACCGGCCAGGACATCTCCGTAGTCCTGGCCGAGTCCCGCGACACCAAGGCCGCCGCCCGTGCCGCAGGCATGACCGAGGACGAAATCAGCGCCGCAATCGAATCCGGCCTCAGCTGACCGACCACCCCGGAAGGAAAGACGCGATGACCACTCCCGCCCCCGTCCAGACACTCGAGCTTCCCGACCAGTGGTGCGACTACAACGGCTGCACCACCGAAGCCACCCACACCGACGGCGAGTGGGTCATGTGCCCCCACCACGAGGAACGCGCCTACCGGACCACCACCTACTGGCGGCCGATCCTCCGCTGGACCACCCGCCCCAGCCCCCACTGGCCGGTCTTCATCGCCGAGTACTGATCCACACTCCGCGCCGGTGGGGAGTCACCGCGACTCCCCACCGGCGCGCACTACCGACCCGAACAGGAAACGCGCACATGCTCACCATCACGCACACCCCCACAGAGGGCACGATCATCGACGGCACCAGCAAAGGCGACGGCACCGCCCCGATCCTCAAAACCGCAGGGTGGAAATGGGGACGCAGCATCACCGCCTGGTACATCCCGCACAGCCGCGACCGCGCCCCCCACCTCGCCCGCATCGAACACACCGCCGCCGCCCTGCGCGCCGCCGGATACGACGTCGAAACCGACATCGACACCACCCTCCGCGACGGCACCGACGCCCACCACGACCGCAACGAGCGTCTGACCGACCGCGCCGCCGCCCTCGCAGTCAAGGCCGAACGCAAGGCCACCGCCGCCGACGCCGCCCACGCACGCCACGACCACGCCTGTGCAGCACTGCCCGAAGGCGGAGAACCCATCAAAGTGGGACATCACAGCGAACGACGCCACCGCCGCGCCCTCGACCGCGCCCACACCACCGCCCGCGCCGCGATCGAAGCCGACGCCGCCGCCCGCTCAGCCGCCGAATCCGCCCGCATCGCCGCCCGCAGCACCGCCCGCAGCACCGATCACCGCTACACCCCCGCAGTGATCCACCGCCGCATCGAACGACAGAGCGCCGAACTACGCAGCATCGAACGCCACCTCACCAAGTACCGCGCTGCCGGACACACCGCCGAGACCAGCAACCACATGCACCAGCTCGAACTCAACAAAGCCGAACTCGAGCGCGACATCGAATACTGGACCGCGGTACGCGCCGAACAGGACGCCACCGACGGCCCCAAGCTCTACAGCCGCGCCGACCTACGCCCCGGATGCTTCGTCAACTGCTCCGGCACCTGGCACAAGGTGATCCGAGTCAACGCAAAGTCGGTCACCGTCGCCACCGCCTACAGCTGGACCGACCGACTGCCCTACGGCAAGATCACCGACGCCCGCGCCGAGGACGCCCACACCCCCATCCGCCCA
>NZ_PCZU01000244.1:25645-36157 GCF_002887785.1 Rhodococcus sp. ENV425 | reverse complement strand
GCCGCCGGTTCCTACTCGCCGCGAGGACGCCATGGCCGCCGAATCCCTGTTCGCCGAGTGCATCATCCCCGGATGCAAACAGCCCGTCACCGACGAACTCACCCCCTGCCAGACCTGCCGCACGATTTTCGGACCCATGCTGCAAGAAGCCGACCGACCCCCGAGCTACACCGCCGCCGACCTCGCAGAACGAGACGCAGGCACCGCCGCCGCCTACCGCATGATGCGCGCGCTATCCACCGCGGCCCAGCGCAACGACCTGGACACCGAGCGAGAACGCCGCACAGCCGAACACGAAAAAGCCGCAGCGCAGGAACGCGGCGAAGCCGAAAAAGCCAACCAGACCTGCTGGCTCTGCGAAGAACGACGAACCTGCCTTCTCCGCCCCCAAGGGTGGGAATGCCGACAGTGCCGCGAGATCCGCTGACACACGGCCCGAGCCGGACGCCCCTCACGGCCCCGCCTCGGGCCGCCGCCACATCCGCCACACCCCTACGGTCTGCCACCACCGCGAGGCCGGCCGAGAACCGAACCCGACGGAGCGGCTGCGCCGCACAGACCCCACCGCCGACCACGAGCCGACGCGAATCCCAGCGGCGCCCTGTGCACGAGCGCCACCGATAGTGTTGGATGTTGGCTAGCGTCACGCACCAGCCGACAGGACTGGAAACCCCGCGAACGCAACCAGATTCAACCCACCATCCCCACCCCAGTGGCAGCGGTGGCCGACGGCCAGGGCATCGAGCCCTGGCCGTCGCCGTTCCATCCACCACTGACATGAAAACCGCACCTGAACAGATGCAACACCACCCAGTCCGCAACAGTCACGAAACCGCCATCCGATAAGAACCAGAAAAGCACGCTTTATGAATCAGAAATGATGTATTATTGCATCAGGAAAGGGAGGCCATGAGTTCGAAAATCATTCTGATCGGCAACGAGAAGGGCGGGGTGGGCAAGACCACCACCGTGCTCAACGTCGGTGAAGCCCTCGCCCGTGCCGGCGAAAAGGTGCTCCTGGTCGATCTTGATCCCTCCGGCAACCTCACCCACACCCTCACCAAGTTGCAGCCCGACCTCCGTGCCGCAGCGAAGGTGACCGCCGATCACATCGTCGATATAGACCCGGAGACCCGAAAGCCCGCTGCCGAGGCGATCCTCGATGCAATACGCCCCGGCGTCGATCTCATCGCCGCCCCTGCGAACGCGGCCCACCTCATCGCCGCCGAGAAGAACATCACCAACGATCCCATCGAAGGCCCCCACGTCCTGCGGGAATCCCTCGAGCCGATCCGTGACCGCTACGACTACATCCTCATCGACTGCTCCCCCACGCGAAATGCCCTCGAGATGTGCGCGCTCGTGGCTGCTGACCAGCTCATCGTCCTCAACGAAGCGCATGACTTCAGCATCGCGGCCATGCAGGGCGTGACTTCGTACGCCCAGAGCATCAAGAAGCGGCACAACAGCACGCTGTGGGTCCGCGGCACCATCCTCAACAAGGTGCAGTCCGGAACGGTCCTCGCTCGCGCCTGGACCACTCAGTTCGCCGAGGCCGGCATCCCCGTCCTCGGCAGCGTCCGATCCGCCGAGCCGATCAAGAGGGCCGTCAACGACGGAGTATCCCTCGCCGACACGAAGGACGGTTGGCGTCACGCCTTGGTCTATGACGACCTGGCCACCACCATTACTCAAAGGAAGAAGTCATGAGCGACATCCGCAGCATGTTCGACGCCGAAGCTCCCGACGAGAACGTCCCGGCACGGTCCGCAGCACCGAAGAAGATCGTGCAGCAACCCACCTTGACCCGGCGCACGTTCACCCTCGCCGAATCCGTCATCGACGCTGCGACCAACGCTCAAAAGGGTCTGCGCGGTGTCTACCCCGGCGCACACGGCAGTCTCAACAGCTTCATCGAGGCCGCCATCGCCGAGTACACCCACAAGCTCGAAGAGGAATACAACGGCGGCGAGCCCTTCCCCGAGGTGGAGAAGGTGCGCCGGCGCAAAGCCCGCGGCAGCAAGAACGACAGCACCGACGAGGACTGACCGCACCACAGTCCCACCGTTGAAGGCCCCGACCTCCTGGTGGGGCCTTCGGTCTATGCGGGCCTCGTGTACAGGCACAGAAACTCCCGGCCCGACCCGCATCGCTCTACCGATCCCCGGGGGCTCCGCCCCCCCCGGACCACTGTCCCTCCCTCCCAAGGTTCCCGCTGCTCCGCGTGCACCGCGCCCGGGTCGCCACACATGGCCTACCGGACCCGCCGACCACCGAGCAAGGGAAAACCCGCCCTTGCCCGGCAGTCACCGCGCCCGGTTCACCAAGGGCAGCACCGACCGACCGAGGTACCCGCTCCCCCACCGCCACCGAACCACCCAATAAACCAGCAAACCGCAGGTCAGGGCCTAAAAACGTGGGACCAGCGTCACCAGAAAAGCACCGCAAAAGCACCAGGAAAACATCGAAAACTCATTAAAACAGATGTAAACCAGAGTCATGAACAACAACGAGAACGACCATCCCCCCGCCGGTCTCCTGCTCGATGTCTACCGCGCCCACCGCCTCGGCGACTGCACCAACGGCGGTGTCAGCTCCGCCGCCGACACTCTTCTTCTGGTCGGCGTCCTCGACGAGCGCCGCGCCCGCACGGGCCGCATCACGTCACTGCCGTCCGGCTGCACCCCCCACGGAGTGCGAAGCCACGTCGGCGGCCGTGAGCGGATCAGCCCCACCGTCGCCGTACGGATTCGACGCCACGCCTTCATCGAAGGCAGCTATGCCGCTCTGGTCGGAGTCGAATGGAACGCCGACCGTCGTCGGTACGAACTCACCGAGGCGGGGCGAGTGGTGATGTTCGGAGGCAACTACGCCGGAACCTCCGACTCGAGACTGGGCGAGCTGTCCGAGCGGTACCTCGGCCACCGATCCATGATCCTGCCCATTCACGACCGCACAGAAGGTTAAACCAACGGCCCCGCCCCGGCGGGGCCGTTGTCGTTTCACGGAAAACCCCAGCTCAGAGCGCAAAAAATGTGACAACAGTCACCAGAAAAGCACGAGAAAAGAACCAAAAAATCATCAAAAAATCATCAAAACAGATGTAAACTTGAGTCATGAACAACGGAAGCACCGCCGAATTCGCCACCGTCGACCCCGCTGATCTGCTCACCGACTCCAACATCCGCCATGACCTGCGCCTGACCGATGCCTTCCGCGAGTCGATCGCAGAGCAAGGGGTTCTGACCCCCATCACTGTGTGCCGCACCGCCGCCGGACCCCTGCGCGTGCTCACCGGCCACCGCCGTACCGCCGCAGCTCTCGAGGCCGGGCTGACCCAGATCCCCGCCCTCATCGTCGGCGACGAAGGCGATGGCACCGACGCCGCCGTCGAACGGCTCGTCACCCAGTGGAGCGAGAACGAACACCGCGCCGCGATCACCAACGGCGAACGCCTGGCCCTGTTCGAGACTCTGGCCGACCACGGACTGGCCTCCACCAAGATCGCCCGTCGCACCAAGGCGTCCCGCATCGAGATCGAGGCGGCCCTGACCTTGCGCGACACCGAGCAGCGCGACGCTGTGCAACGAGGCGAGCTGACCATCGAACAAGCCGCCGCCCTCGCCGAGTTCGGCGACGATCCCGCTGCCGTCCGCCGCATCGAGTGGGCCATCGGCAGTGGACGACTCGACCACGCACTCGCCGCCGAACGGTTGCGCCGCACCGAACGCAACGCCGCACTGGCCCGCGCCGAGGCGTACCTCGCAGAACACTCCATCGCCGCCGTGCCGCTCGGTGCTCTTCACGAGAGAGTGGGGGAGGGGACCAGCCAGCTGGTCGAGCGCGTCACCGACGGAGAAGGCAACACGCCCGCCATCGAAGAAGTCGCCGCCCTCGGACACCTCGGGCTGTACGTCTACAGTTGCACCACCTATTTCGACCGTGAGAGCGGCGACGAGATCGACGCGGACTACATCGTGGACGAGCTACCCGAGGGCGATGCCCGCGAGGAATGGATGATTCCCCGCGAGAACGTCGTCGAAGACCACGAGGCCACGCTGTACTGGCACGTCGTCAATATCGAAGACACCCCTTGGCGCACCTGGTGGGGACACCCCCGCCCCGCCGAGTCGGAACAGGAACAAAGTGCCGAGGACCGTGCAGCTCAGAGGCGCGAAGTGATCGAGAACAACCGCGAATGGCGAGCCGCTACCGAGGTCCGCCGCAAGTGGATCGCCCAGCAGACCACCCGCAAGACCGCCCCCAAGGGCACCGTCTCATTCGTGGCAACAGTGCTGATGAAGTGGCCCCAGATCCCCGCCGCTTATCACGCTCGCACCCTGGCCGAACAGATGCTCCCCACGTTCGACACTCTCGCGAAGCTCGCCAGCGCCACCGACCCCCGCGCCCTGGTCCTGCTGCGCGCCCACATCCTCATCGCCCTCGAGTCCCAGGTCGGCGTCGAGCACTGGCGCAAGCCCACCGACCTGTCGCAGTTCTACCTGCGCGCCGTCGAGGCCCAGGGCTACACCCTCGCCGACATCGAGCGCCGCGCCGCCGGACTCGACCCCCTCGACGAGCAGTAACGCCCCTTCCGGTGGGCGGTCGTGTCGGCCGCCCACCGGGCCAGACCACTCGCCGGGTGCCGGCCCCCGGCACGCATGGCCGTCGACCGGGGCATCGAACCCCGGTCGACAGCTCCGGCACGGCCCTCGCCTACGCATCACAAAAGAATCAAAAAATAACCACCTAATCATGTAAAACTCATCGAAAAGTCTTCACAAAGCATGATAATTAAGCGACAATGGACGAGTACCTGGGGAAACCCCGTCAAGCCGAAGGAGCGCCGCAATGATCGTCTGGACCGTCACGCTGACCGCGCCCACCTTCGCGCGCTCCGATTCTGGCTGCACCTTCACCCACGCGGCCGCCGCCTCCGACGCCGCCGAAGCAGCGCGCACGCTCGCGCTCGCCTACGGTGCGCCCGCCGGTAGCGCAGTCACCATCACCATCGACGGAAGCGTCATCGCTCGCGCCGCCATCGGCCCCTCGGCCATCGGCCACCCCGACCCGACTCCCGTGCTCGACATCGCCGACGCCCTCGACGAACGGATCAGCGCATGACCGTCACCGACCAGACCGATCTCGACCGCTACCGCAGCGCCGACGAGTTCGCGACCCCAGACGCCGACACCGAAACCCTGCTGCTGTGCGCGCTGCTGTTCTCCACCCGCGCCGCGGCCGCCGACATCGTGGACCTGCTCCCCACCGACGACTTCCACCAGCCACTCCACGCCGAACTGTTCGACGCCATCGCCGCACTGATGAGCACCGGCCAGCCCCACGACCCCGCAATGGTCCTGGCCCACCTCGAGCGCCACGGTCGGCTCGCCGGTCACCACGGCCGCCGACTCGCCTACGCTCTGACCACTGTCACCACCGCCGGCGCCGATCCCACCGCCGCGCCCTACTACGCCCATGCCGTCGTCAGCGCCGCCTACCGCCGCAGCTTTCGCACCGCCGGAGCCGCCATCACCGAGGCCGCGGAAACCCTGCCCGAAGCCGACCTGTTCGAGCACATGGTCGCCATCGGCCGTGCTCAACGCACCGCCACCCGCCGGCTCGAGCACGTTCGCGCCCGTATCGGCGCTACGCCTACCGTCGGAAACATCAAGTAGACATAGCGATGGGGGAGGGGAGCCTGCCTCCGCTCTGACAGTCCGACGCTCGCGAGGGGGAAACCATGACCGACAAGGAAAACCACGATCAGACACTCCGAGAGATATTCGCCCCACACGGCGAAGAAGCTCTCAAGAACCACATCGCCCAGAACATCCGCGCTGCCAACGCAATGGCAGGCAAGTTCGACATCGAAGACCCCCGCACAATCATCGACAGGCTCGAGGCCGGTGAAACGCTCGACGACCTGATCAACGAGCTCCTCCCGCACAGCGAGGACGCGGAGTGACCGCATCGGCCGCCGAATCCGAGGGCTACATCCCCGGAACCGACGTCCGAATCAACCTTCTCGGCATCACCGATGCACGCCTACTCGAACGCATCGAGGACCGAGCCTTCGCGGCTGGGATGTACGAGTTCGCGCAGGTCCCATCGCCCGAGAAGTTCACCGGCGATTTCCTGCGAGAGATCCACCGGCGCGGTTTGTATCGCGTGTACTCATGGGCCGGCCAGTACAAGACCGTGGCCACCACGCAGGGGAACCTTCCGATCACGCACTCGAGCCCGGAGGACACCGCCACCGACGTCGAGGAACTGTTCGCCGACCTCGCCGACGAGAACAACCTGACCGGACTCGATCACCGCACCTTCGTCACCCGCCTCGCCGACTACTGGGCACGCATGACGGAAATCCATCCCTTCCCCGACGGAAATTCTCGAAGCCAATTCGAACTGTTCCGGCGCGCCGCCATCAAGGCCGGATGGGTGATCGACACCGATCGCGTCGATCTCGCTGCATTGTCCGCAGCCCGCTACGTCACCGCGGAGAGCGGAGACCCCAGACTGCTCGCCGATGTCCTCGCCCCCGCCGTCGTGCCGGTCACCGGTTACGCACCCATCGAGCCTGCGCCCGGCCGACCCGCTCTTTCCCTGGTCAGCCACCTAGCGATGATGCGCGACTACGACCGCGACCGCAGTGGCCCCTACACGGCCTTCCAGACCTTCCGGGAGATCCCCCGCGAGCGATCCTTGAGCGGAGCCGAACTCGACAACGCTCACGCCCTGGTCCGCATCGGCCTGAACCTGGCCGAACGCACCGACTACGGTCCCGAACACGATGCCGCTGTACGCCGGATCCTCGAGGGCACCTCCACCCTCGCGGCCGAACGCGCCGCCGCAGCACTACCCGAGCCGAACCACCGCTACAAGGACCTGTTCGACCCGCCAGCAGGCAAGAACACCATGCGCTACGACACCGGAGCCCCGGTCAATGCCTTCGACGAGCGCGACCCCGCCCGGCTGCGCCGCCTCATCACCTGGGAGTTGGCACTGCGGACCGCCGACTACCTTGCCCACCGCGAAATCACCGGTGACGGCAGCGAACTACACGCAAGTGTCATCCACCGTGAGCTACACACCGACTTCATGCCGATCGTCAGCGACACTCCCGCCTACACCAGCCCGGTGATCGACGCCCCGGACGAGAACACTCTCACCGACCCCTATCAGCTCGGACGCCACATTGCCGCTATCCAGGAGGAAACCGAAGGCGTCCAGTCGGTCGCCGTCGCACTTATGACCGACCAGCTCGTCCACGACCACCCCGACCGCACGATCGACTGGCGCACCATCGACCCCGAAGCGCTCCGTGCCGCCACCCACGCAGCCAACTACCACGACGATCCCCCCGAAGGCATCGAACCGGACCCGGCCCTCGAGGACGCCATGCGAGTTGCCGGCCGGGAAGCCTTCGCCGCCGAACTCGCCCGTGCCACCACCACCGAGCTCCCCGCCGCCGCCCCGAACCTCGACACCGTCGCCGCCGCGCAACGGTACGAGAGGCACTGGGATGTGCTAGCGCACCGCAGCTACGCCCTGCTGGAGAACTCCCCGGAACGCAACGAGACCTACAAGCCGCTGACCACCGCAATTCAGGCGGCCGAGGAACCTGGTCACGCCACGTCGACCAGGACCGACGATGCTCCAGAGGCAGCGAAACCGAATCCCACCGACGGCGAACCGCGCCGGAATCTCACACATGCCGACGAGGTAGGGGAGGAGCAGGGCCCGCTCTCAACAGCAAAGGCCCTCCACGGACCACCGCAGATCCACCACACACCACCACAACCGAACAGCCGACCTCCGGCCATACATGAACACCAACCACCCACACCCGATCTGCACCTCGGGCCGCAGCTATAAGGCCGACGAGGCGTGAAGGTGTCGGCCAGCCGTGTTACTACTGGCGTAGAGCCGCGTTGCACGGCTGACCCCGACGCTGCCATCGGTGCCCGCATCACCACGGCCAGCACTCGAGGGCAAGGTCCCCCGGATCTGCAACCACCTGCGCCTACCGTCGTCCACCAGTGATGACCGATGCGGGCGGCATCACGAGTGTTGTGAACGGAGACGCCATGACGAAGAACTCTGCCCGCAAGAAGGCCGCCCGCGCGTACCAAGCCGCGCACCCCGGAACCAGTTTTCCCGACGCCCTTCGGGCCGTCACCGACAGTGCCACCAGCACCCCCACCGCACCGCCGGCCCGTGCCGGGAAGCGGCAGCCCTCGACCACCGGAATCGACCCGCAGACCAAAGCCGCCGCCATCGAAGCTCTGACCGCCCTCGCCCGAAGCACCCGCAGCGACGGCTCACAGGTCGACTTTGCCGATACCCTCGCCGACATCCTGGTCGTGGTCGCCGCCAACATGGGATCGGTCGAAGGATTGCTCCGCGGCAGGCCAACCTCGTGGGAAGCCGACCTGATCCACCAGCTCATCACCGGTGCCGCAGCGGAAGAGGACCTTCCTGCGCGCCGTACCGAACCGGTACGCGTCCCGCTCGACCTCGACGAACAATGGGACCGCTTCGGGTTGGCCGATCTCGCACAAGAGGCATTCGACGAGATCAACGGGCGCATGCTCGAGGTGGATGACGAGAGCCCCGAATCGGGTGCCCTGGCCGACGAACAGCTCGCCGTCGACGAACTCGAAGCAAGTGACCGCGCCGCCTACATCTCCGCATTCACCGCCAGCGCCCGCCGGATCGCCCCGGAACACGGCATCACAGCCCCCATCGAGGTCATCACCAGCTCATACCTTGATAACCAGCCGGCCCACGAGCCGGACGATCTCGAAGAGCGCATCCGCTATGCCGCCACTGCCGGTACCCCACACCCGGTCACCGACAGCAACGCCACAGAGCTGATGGAACAGGGAGTCAGTCGAACGGAACTTGCCGCCGCACTGCGCGCCGCCGGTCGCGACTACCGCGCCCGGGTTGCCCGCGTGAGCTCATGATCGAAAGCGCCTGCGCCGCGCTGAACCCTGAACGGCCACCGAGAGGGATACGTCAGCCGCGCAGTGGCCTTGTACGAATCTGCCTCTACAGACCCCTCTACGAATACCGCAGCAGACAGAAATGAAGAAAAAACCGAATTCGTACAATAGTCGGTTACCGCCGCCGACCTTCCAGCGTGAACAGCAGAACGAACTTCGTGCCCATCAGATCGAACGCCGCCTCGCTGTCCCCGGCGACGAGAAGTTCCCGCTCACGAGCGTGCAGTGCCGCAATCGCGGTCTCGAGCTCATCGTCGGTCATCGCATCGGCGGCATCGCCGATGGCTCGCGTCCTGTCCTCCACGCGCCGAGGGTAGCCGCCGTGTCGTCCGCTGTACGTACAACCCATCAGCGAAAAAGCGATGGTCCCCGGCGGGGGGCGCCGGGGACCATCCTTCGACCCGGCAGGGAATCACTCACCTACCGGGGAACTCGGTGATTGCAGCGGTCACCGTAGCGGAAGTGCGTATCGGCACCAAACAGGTGAAGCGAGAGCGACCGGCAGGAGGAAGAGCTCTCGCAGTCAGTCCTCGACAGGCACGAGATCGCTCACGCGCGCCGGCCACGGATACGTGAGCGGGCTGTCGGCGTTGACCTCGATCATCGCCATGCCGGTGTCCTCATCGACGTCCTTGACGGTGAACACGAACGTGCCGCGTGCGCTGACCTTCACCTGGTCGCCGGGCTTCATGGTGATGCTTCTCCGATCGACACGACAGAACGGGACGTGTCGTTTTCCCAGTTCAAACCACAATTTTAGCGAAGCTAATTTTCTAGCTTCTGGCGGGTCATTCCGTCTGCGCTCCGGCCGGCTCGCTCACCCGACGAGCCGGGCCTTGGCTGCTCCTGTGTCTGTCTCGGCGGCCACTGCACCTCGGAGAACCGTGGTCCCGTATGGGGCGGAATGGCGATCTCCGCCTCGCAGACGATGCACAGGTAAGTGCGGTGTCCGCTGGCTCCTGACGGGCGCAGAGCCGTCGCGCAGGTACACGGTGTCCATCCCACGACCCCCCGGTGTGGTCCCAGTCGGTGCCCGAACGGGCACCGTTTCGGTGCGCGTTCGTAGGACACCACATGACAGATTTTCGCACATATTTTCGAATCGGCGCGTTATGGTGGGAGCGCGGCAGGTCGATGGAGGGATGCTCACAGCGGACTTCGGGAAGCATCGGCCTGCCGCCTCATGCCAGCGCGCAGGGGCCTCCTCTCGACCGATGGCAGGGCGGCGACGTCGTGGCCCGGCCTCGGCTTCGTCTACCCACCTGGGCCCGGGTGCCGCGTGATCACATCCGTCCAGAGCCGATGCGTGGTCGAGTCCACAGGTGGCGTGCATGATGAGAAGCCACCGAAACGCACCGAGGGGAACGATGTTCACCGCACTACGCGGCCGATTCCGCACACGATCGACCACAGCTGACGCGCCGAGCACCGAATGGCACGGGAACACACCCGCGCAGACGACGGCCGACGCGGCCGCACACACCCACGCTCAGACTCG
>NZ_PCZU01000244.1:24517-25635 GCF_002887785.1 Rhodococcus sp. ENV425 | reverse complement strand
CAGCTACCTCGGCTCGCTCACCGAACAGGATCGCGCCGAGTACATCGCCGCAGCGCAAGATCTCAAAGATGCGATGAACGAGACCGGTACCCAGGATTTCCGCGCTTGCTCCCGCGGGGGACGGCCACCCGGTGACGACAGCGTCCCGGACGGAATCCGCTCGCTCCAACAGCTGCGGGCACTCGCTCGCACCATCCGCACCTCAAGCCGCTCGGACCCGACGCAATTCTCCATCGCGACGAATGCGGGCACGTCCGCTGCGACTCCACGCACCGATCCGGGAAGCACGGACGACACCGACCCGGACCCGGCCGGGCAACAGAAGCTATGAACCGCGATGGCGGCGAGGCCGCGGCCACTGCGTTGGTGATCGCCGGCCGCAGCATCGACATCGACACCGCGGTCGCCACAGCCCACGGCTATCCGGCAGTGACCGTGGCCCGCTACGACCTGCCCGGACCCGGATCCGCCCGGGAGATCACCGCCGACGAGATCGCCCGCACCCACAAAGTGCGCTCCCGCATCAGCCACGCCCAACGCGACTGGTTCATCCGCAGCGCCGTCGACGCCCCGTGGGAGGCGGTGCCGATCGAGGCACAGCTGGTCGACGCCGACCCAAACATCAGCGGCGAACTCTACGACCGTGCCGAAGCCCTGTACGAACATTTCCGCACCGCCGCGCCCCGGCAGGTGGGGGTAGCCAAGATCAGCAAGGTACTCCACCTCAAACGCCCCGGCTTGTTTCCCATCCTCGACTCGAAGGTCATGGCGTTCTACCGGCATCATGCGCGTGCCGCCGCGGCCCGCTACCCCCACCGCGACAGGCGAGCGATGTTCTGGGCGGCCATCCGCGACGACGTGTGCACCAACCTCGACAGCGGTGCCCTCCCGCTCTTCCGCCGCCACCTGGCGCAGTCCGAGACCGAGCAAGTCCGCCGGATCGCGAGCCTGACCGATGTGCGTCTGCTCGACCTGCTGACCTGGGCTGTCGCCTGACATGCAGGGTCGGTAAGTTACCGGGCGCAGGCCCGCGCTGATTACGGAGCTTCACACCGTCTTGAGGTGTCAGCCAACACGATCGACCTCACGTTCACTCGCCGCGGCGTTTCGCAGGTCGT
>NZ_PCZU01000244.1:0-24334 GCF_002887785.1 Rhodococcus sp. ENV425 | reverse complement strand
GGCGACCGGAACCAGATGGTCGATGGTCGGGAACAGCTCCCAGAACGCGAAGTGCGACTGCGACATCTGCCAGTTCGGATGCGCCGGGAACTCGTCCGGCAGGATCAGCGACAGCGTGCGCAGGGCAGCTGGGTGCACGAGCTTGGTGCCGCTGTAACGATCGAGGAAGCCGTCCCGGTAGAACACGCGCAGGCATTGGCGTTCGGTGTACTGCCGTGAGTTCTTTGTTACCGGACTGAAGGGATACTCGCTGCGCAGGATCTGCCGGCCCTGCTCGAGATCACCGGCATCGATCGCGGCCACGGTGCGAGCGAGGATATCGGCCTTGTCGCCCTCGACGAGAGCAGGATCCGGAACCGTTTCGGCAGATGGGGATTCAGGGGTCGACACATCTGCGATCGTAGAATCCTTTTCGGCTACCCGTCCTCCTGTGCATCCGGTGGGGGTGCCAGTGAGCGCGATGGGCATGAGGCCAGCACGCGGGTCGTGTCGGCGATCGGGAATCTCACCTACCGGCCCGGATCGCTTCCGGGTTCCGCTCAGGAAGGACAGTGAACGAACAACCCGACCGCAGCGACAGTGAACATCCGCAGTTCCGAAGAGCGTGAGAACAGCACCGGACTCGTGCAGCCGCTGATCCGGCTTGCCGGACACGAGGGCGAACGAGATTCACACTGCCCGCCCGATCACCGCAACCGAATCCGGACCCCTTCGGAGAACAACGTCAACGAATCCTCGAACAACAGATAGTCCGGTTCCGCTCCACTCATCTCGTAGTAGAGCTCCCCGGAGGCCGCTTCCCCAGGGTTCAATGTCGGGTAGGCAAGCGGTGAGAGCGTGTTGACAGTCGGGCTGAAACGACGCTCCTGCGAATCGAACGCATCGAGGTCTCCGAACCGGAAGACCCGGGGACCTGTACCGATATTGGTCACCGTGATCGCGGCAGTCGAGTTGCCCCACGAGTGCACGACGATCTCGAAACTACCGTCGCGCAGCGGCACACCCAGATCGGTGGCAGGCTCGGCGACCGTTGTCTCGGGTGGGGGCGCGAGAGTCGGGGTGTCCACGCTCTCGGACGGCACGACGGGCGCCGTGGTCTCGGGCGGGGCTGCAGGCTCACTGCTGGTGTCATCGGCGCGGACAGAGGCTTCGGTGTCGTCGCTGCCTTCGACGAAGATGCCACCGATCATGATGGCCAGAATTACCGCCAGTACCGCTCCTAGCAGAAGAGAGAGCCCACGGCCCCACGACGAAGTTGGGTTCTGCGGCGTCGGTGACTCTGATTCCGGAGCAGGACCCGTCCGGATACGGGTATTGGACGTCCATTGCTGCCCGTCCCAATACCGCAACACCGCCGGATCGTGAGGATCGGGCCGCCACCCGGGAGTCGAGTCGTTCATCGGGCGCGTGCCCTCCTTCCATGGAGATCGATGTACGAGCAGTACCGATGATCTTCAGGACATCTATACACGCGGTCCTCGAGCGGGTGCTGCTGGGCGCAGCCGTCCGCGCCGCATCACCCGCGAGGTGATGTCCTGCTCGGCTACCCGGTTCTGGTCACCAGGCGAACGACCGGTCCGACGATGGCGACGAGGACGAGAACAGCAAGAACCCAACCCACCATCGGAACCTTGATGACGGCGACGACGACCAACGATACGGCCGCCATGACGATCAATGCCCAGATGAACTGGCGCTTCCACCGGTCGAGCGGTTTGCGCCGGTACCACTGTGTCGCTGTCTCCGACCGAGGCGCGATCCGCCCACCGAGTTTGAACTCGAACAACGCGATTCCCGTGCTGTCGGCGAATGCTTGTGCAGCCCGGGTGTATCCGCCGTAGGAGAAGTGCACCCACTGAGCATTGCCCTTCTTCAGATACACCGTCTCGTGAAGCTGCCGGAGATGATGCTCGTCGATCGGTGTCGGGGTGATCGTTCCGCGCCCGACGACATCGTGGCCGTCGATGTGGAACAGATCGTCGGCGTTGCCTCGGCGGGTGCTGACCCGATCGAATCCCATGTCCTGCATGTGGGCACTGACCGGCTCATACATCTCGCGGTTACTGAGCGCAGGTTTCACCGCGACTCACTGTTTCGGGGCATAGCGCAGGAGACTATCCGATGTTCCCGACATCCCTGGCCGGACGCAGTCCGATCGCGGCGATGCCGTGCCCAGCGTCTCCGTCTCGGAGAGCTCTGGTCGAGGAAACCGAAACCCATGCGTACACGCGGCGGGCTCTAGGACTCTGCTTTCACGGTGCCCTACCTAAGCTCCGACGACTCGGTGCGTCGACATGTGATCATGACAGGGGCGAAGGCGATGGTGCACAGGAGGGAAGTTCGGTGGAAGCGCATCCGCGGCGATTGAAGACAGTGTTCCGCAACGATGTGCGCTTGGTCGTGCCCCTGTTCCAACGTCCCTACGTATGGGACGAAGACGAGCAGTGGGCCCCACTGTGGGAAGACGTAGTCGACACCTTCGACCGCCGCGAAGAGGACGAGATCGCCCCGCACTTCCTCGGTGCCATCGTGCTCGAACAAAAACGCGGCGCCCTGGGCAGCCTGGAAGTTCGTGAGGTCATCGACGGACAGCAACGGCTGACCACCCTGCAAATCCTCATCGCTGCACTTCGCGACACGTACCTCGCCCTCGGTGTCAAGACCCGTTGGCTCAACCGGCTGACCAAGACCCTCGAGAACGACGCGGACTTCGTCGACGGTCCCGATGAAGAATTCAAACTGTGGCCGACCAACCGTGATCGCAGCACCTACACCGAGGTCATGCGCGGCAACTATCGCGACAGCACCCACGATCCGGCTCTGCCCCGCATCGCCGCCGCCTACGTCTTTTTCCGCGAACAGATCGATGCCTTCCTCGCGCGCGATGATGACGACGACACCGAGACCGTCCTCGACGGCTTGGCCGAAGTGCTGCTCGAACACCTCGAAGTGGTGGTGATCGACCTCGGCATCGACGACAACGCCCAAGTGATCTTCGAAACCCTCAATGCCCGCGGAACAGCTCTTCGTGCTTCCGACCTGATCAAGAACGCCCTGTTCCGCACCCTGCAGGACAGCGGCCGGCCGGTGGACAAGCTGTACGAGAAGTACTGGGAACCGCTGGAGATGCCGCAATGGCAGACCGATGTGCGTCTCGGTCGCCTGCTACGTCCCCGGCTGGACATCTACGTGGCGTTCTTCCTCACCGTGCTGCTCCATCGCGAAGTCCAATCGCATCAGCTGTTCACCGCCGCACGTACCTACTTCGGTTCCGATGCCGACCGCGCCCAGGACTTTCTGATCGAGTTGGCCCGGTACGCGCAGATCTACGACGAACTCGACAGCGGAGACATCGGCACCGACACCGAACGACGAATCCTCACCCGTCTCGAGATCGCCGACACCCAGACCATTACTCCGATTCTGTTGTGGTTGTTCGCCCACACCGATGGCATCGTCCGGCAACGCGCCCTCGAACTCCTCGAGGCCTACGTGATCCGTCGCGCGATCTGTCGGCTCACCTCCAAGAACTACAACCGCCTGTTCCTCGAGCTCCTGCGCCGCCTGTCCACCTCGGACCGATCCGCCGACGACGTGATCGAACAGTTCCTGGTGTCCCAGGATTCGGAATCAGGACTGTGGCCGAGCGACAGTGACCTGCACGAGTCCCTACGAGGCCTTCCGCTGTACCGGCTGTTCAAACGAGATCGGTTGCAGCGCTTATTATTGGCGTTCGAACAGCACTTGACGACCGACCGGACCGAACCGATACCGCCGAGTTCGAAACTGTCGGTCGAACACCTGATGCCCCGCAGCTGGCAGCAGCACTGGGAGCTGCCGGCGAATCCGATAGCTGCCGAGGCCGAAGAAGAGCGCCGCGCCGCATTGCTCGACACGATCGGCAACCTCACGCTGATCACCGGAAAACTCAACTCCAGCCTGTCGAACTCGGCCTGGAACACAAAGCGCGAGCATCTGCTCGCCCACTCCGCGCTGACACTCAACCGATCTCTACCCACCGACTGGACCACCACCTCGATCGAACGCCGCTCCGAGATGCTCGCGCGCGCTGCCACCATCATGTGGCCCCGCCCAGCAGCGGCGACAGACGCGTCTCCGCGCATCACAGACGCCGCACGAGACCTGCGCCCCGATCGCGATCGTGCTTCGACTGCTCCCCATCGACGGGATGCGACGGCTACCGCCGTGGCATCGACACGGCGCGATATCGGACAACACATCATCCACGCCTTCGCTGATCTCGATGTCGGTGACTTCCTGACCATCGGCGAGATCAGAAAGACACCGTCGCCGCAGTACCCGGTCAACGATCTGCCGTCCGCCGGCGCGATCAGTGCACGGCTCTTTCCCGGAAACGGTCGGCACACCACCGTCCCCGGCGTTGTCGGTGTGATCTCAGGTGGTCGCCGAGGAGCCCGGAAGACGGGGTAACTGCTCAACGACGCGTGGGAGACAGGCGCAGCACAAGGTGCAGGGTGCCGAGCGGATCGGGTATGGACGGCGCAGAGTTCACCGTTTCTCTGCGTACCCTGGCCGAGAGCGGACTCTTATGTCAACCGGCGCCCTCTTCTGACGGTGAAGGTCGCAGGACATCGTTCGTTGAGCCGACGAATTCTGCTCCATGTTTCCGTCACTCGGTGGGTGGTGTGCTCGACGATGCGGGGTTAACGACTTCTCCGTCGAGTGCCCGTGCGTTGGATGGCAGAACCGTCCGGGCGAACTCGACACCGAAGTTCGTGAACCCCAGCATCCCCTTCTCGAAATCGACCCGAGCGGCCTCGGTGTGCTCGCGTACCACCTTCGCGTACAAGGGATGGTCGACCACCCAGTCGAAGGCATGTTCGCCCGCGGGGTATCTTGAAAAATCGATCTCGACCAATCCCAAGCGTTGCCAGTTCACGTAGTAGACACCGAGACGCTCAGTCAAGTGCTCTGCACGTACAGGGTCATCGCTCACCGCTTCGAGCTGGGTGATGCAGTGCACCGCGACTCGATGCGACGAAGCCACCGATTCTTCCGCGTTGGCATACAGCTGGATTCGTGCGGCGGCCGTATAGTAGGCACCCAGCAGCGCAGGCCCTAGAACTTTTGCCAAGGCCTGTGCTTCGAACGAGGTCATCTGATCGATGACATGGGCGAAAGCGGGATGTGCCGACTCCGCGGTGCGCAGGTCCGACGCCGATGCCAGTAAGTTCAGATACAGATTGCGTAGTTCGGGTTCGTCGATGGTGTGACTGATTCCTTGCACGATCGGCGCGGCAATCGAGGTGGGTGGTGTGGTCACTTCCTCGGGAGGAACGTCGTCGAGTCTGGTAGCCATGTCCTCCTCGAACTGATCCTCGAAATACGAGCTTGCTCGGAACAGCCATCCCAGAGGCTGGACCAGCCGGTACTTGACCACTTCGAGCATCTCGGCGCGCCGCGCACGCACTTTCGCTGCGCGGGCAAGATCCCCATTGTCCTTCGCGACGTCCAGGAGGGTCCCGTCGACCTGAGGGTCATCGGAGATCACCTTCTTCGCAGCAGCGCCGGCGACACCGGCGACCCCTTCCAAACCGGTCATCGATGGGCTCCTGGGGCTCAGGGCGAGGGCGTATCTAGCCTCGCAATGTTGCGGACAGTGTCGTACATTCCTCTGACACTTGGTACCTGAGCTAAGTCGGCGTCGCGGAGACTCGTGGCGCGCACCAGCGTGATCGATGGATGAGGCATGCTGACCGGATGGGTCGACGGTATGCGCCGCTGTCCGAATATCAGGTAGAGATCTTGCGGTGGGTAGAGCAGGGGTGCCTCTGCGCGCGACGACACCACTGCCTCGTACAAGACCACCGTATATGCCCTGGCCCATCGCGGCTTGGTCACCGTCGATCGCCGCCGTCACGCGTGGTCGGCCACCGTGACCGAGGCTGGTCGGCACTATCTCGATCATGGCACCTATTCGCCGGTCGCCGACACGCCGAGAGCCGGCAAGGCGACACGTGCATCGTCGACGGCACGGAAGTCCGTCCCATCTTCGAGTGCGGATGCACCTGCGGTGTCGGTGGAGTCGCTGCTGCAGGAGTTGGCCGCCGCCGAGGGCACGCTGACCGTCGAGGAGCCTTCCGAGTCCCTGCGGGCGGCCTACCGCCGCGCGATCAGCCGCGCGATCACCAGCGGCGCCGTGCCGGACGGGTTCGTGCTGCGACATTCCGGCCGCGACCGCGGTCCGCTGAGGATCCGGTTGGTGCCGCGCTCACACACCCCGCCGTCCCTGCCTGCGGTGCCGGTGCCGCACACACTGTCCGGCAGCGCCGATTTGATTCGGATGCTGCTGAAGCAACCGCGGCTGCTCGACGTGTCCGAGCCCATCCGCCCGCGGGCATTGCTGATCGTCCAGGCCATCGCCGACGAATGCGAACGCCGCGGCTACCCGGTCGGATTACGCGACGACCAGGATCCCTCGTTCGCGATCACCGTCGGTGAGGACCGCTTCGGCGTGGTGATCTCAGAGGAGTGGGAACAGGGTGAGGCACCCGAGCCGGAGAAGCTGGCTGCAGCCAAATACGACTGGCAACGTATCCCGCTCGGGGTCCGTTCTGTGCGGTCCGGGAGGCTGCGTCTGGACCTGCAGACCGAATCGGGGACGCGAGGGTGGGCTGATCGGACACGGTGGACCCTCGAACAGAAGTTGCCTCACCTGTTCGCTGAAGTCGCAACGCGGGCAGCGGACCTGGTGCGTGCCAGGACCCGGCGCGAGGAAGAACGCCTCCGGCGCAGAGCCGAATGGGACGACGCGATCCATCGAGCCCGGCAGGACTATGTCGACCAGTTCAATCGCGACCGGCTACGCGATCAGCTCGCACGGTCCGCCGAAGCCGAGGCGATCCGGGCTTACTGCGCCCGGCTGCAGGTCCTGGCCGACAGTCTCGAGGATGTCGACCGGCACACCCGGATCACCCAGTGGATCCGCTGGGCAACCGACCAGGCCGATCGCCTCGATCCCGTCGGCAATTCCGAGGAACTCGGCTTTGTCGTGCCCGGTGACATCTCCGCCCGCGATCTCGCCCCCTACATGCCCAGGTGGCTCAGTCCGTATCATCCGTCCAGTTAGTCGGCCGTCTTCGGTTGGCGCAGCATCTCCACGGTCTGCCCCAGGGACCGTTGCAAGCGATCGGCGCTCTCGTGCGACCCGGCCGACCGGAGAGCATCGATCGCCGCCTGGGCGACCTCGCCGACACGACGGACCTCCTTGCGTAATTCGACCAGTTCGTCGAAGCGTTCCCCGGCCTCAGGGCCGCACCACAGTCGCAGGACGTCGCGTTCGGGCTTGTAGTAGGTGGTATCGGACTCCGCGCATCGTTCGGGTTCGATGAAGCTTCGCTGGTATGAACGCGATCCATCGGTCCATCGGCCGTGGATGGCTTCGTAACGGGCCTTACGCTCTTCGGCTGCGACATGTTCGAGGACCGGTTCCGGATGCAGTCGGGCGGCGGTGGTGACGACCAGTTCGGTGACCTCCCACGGGGCGATCGTGACGTCGTCTTCGACGAAGCACAGTCGATGACCGGTCAACTGGTGTTCGTCCAAGCCGAGGGATGCGGCCAGGCGGGCGGGGTCCTTCATACGGATCGCGCCGCCTTCGCGGTAGCCGACTTCGGCGTTGTCGTTGTCGAAGACGAGGTCGAGTACCCGTTCGGCGGCATCGGCTTTCGGGTCATCGTCGTGCAAGCCCGCGTCATAGATCGCAGCCCAGCGTGCTTCCTGGGTACGTAGCTGGTCGACCTCCGGCCACGGCACCTTCAACCGGGCCGGAGGTACCCACTCCTCCCGGCCTTCGAACCGGTCATCGGCGAAGCGCACCAGCACCCGCGCCGGCTTCTGCGTTCCGAGTCGCAGCACGACGACCTCGACGAGATCGTCGATGCGCCGTGCCCGGTATGCCCACGACTGCCCCGGTTCCATACTCTGCCGTCTCCTTCTGGCGAACGTCACCGATCCGTCTTTCCTGCCGATCCCGCGCTGATCGTAGGAGCAAACTCCGACATGCTGGTGGGGGTGTGACTTCGCTGGCAGAACGATCGGCTACATGAGATGGCAGGTGTGATCCGTGCCCGCAACCTGCTTGTTCTCTGCCGGGAGCAGGGCGTCGTTCGCGGCGCCTCGGCTCTGCTTTTCGTCGGAGGGGAGCTGTGATCCATCACCTATCTCGCCGTAGGCGCGATAGTGCTAAGCTGATAGCGCAGACCCCCCCACACCTGTGGAGCAGGGGGTCTAGCTGTTTCCAGGGGTTTCTACAGTTCCTGAGGTTCTCGTCGGGGATCACGCTCGGCCAAGTAGTCGCGGTACCAGCGTGCGGCGAATTCGTTCTTCGGGTGCTGATCGATCATGGCGGTGGCCGACCACGCCACCAGATCGGCCATCTGTACCAGTTGTGAGCCGGACGAATCGACGTGGATGGCGTCTTCGATGACCCGCCGCTGTGCCAGGGAAAGACCGCGGTGGGTGCTGCGATAGGAACTGTCGCTGCCGTCCCCGTCCATGAAGATCAGACCCAGTGAGTCACTGGCGGCCAGTTCGGCCTCGAACCGGGCGACGAGGTCGGCGTACAGCTCTTTCTTGGTGCGCGCCAGATCGTTGGGCTCGCCCCGGCGGTAGACCGATCCGACGATCAAGCCTTCGGTGCAGCGCAAGGTCTCGAGGCAATCGTGCGCGACTTCGCGGCCGAAGTCCTTCCAGTACTCGTGACCATCGTGGATGTGCCGTTGCGGGATGTTCTTCGAGATCCGGCCGCGGCCGTTGACGTACTCGGTGGTGTGCAGCTCTCGGGTCACCGGCACCCCGAATTCCCGCCATAGGGCTTTGCGGGTGTCGAGCCACGACCGCAACACCGATCGCCACTGATCCGGACGGAACTCGATCCACCCGTAGACCGCCAGGCCGGACTGGGGGTGACCGGAGTCGTCGACATAGATCATGCGATCGAGGTGCGGGGGCATGAACAGATCATGGATCACGTTCCGGACACGCACCCACGGCAGGTCCTTCGCATCGCGGCGATGAGACTGTAGCGCTTCGCCGACGACCTCGGGCCATGAAATTACCGGGTCCTATCGACACACCACCTGTGCCGGCAGTGGGGTCTTGAGTCCCGGTAACGTCTATCCCGATTTGTGCAGTACGACCGGGAGCAGGTCCCGGTGGACGTCAAGGGGAGTGCACGTGACATCGGTACACGAGGTGATCGAGGCGTTCCGCAAGGCCCCGTCGAACTCCGAACGCGGCACCCGCTTCGAGCAGCTCATGGTGCGCTACTTCCAACTCGATCCGATGCTCTCCCAGCAGTACGACCAGGTGTGGCGGTGGATCGACTGGCCCGGACGCGACGGCAAACCCGACACCGGCATCGACCTGGTCGCCCGCGAACGCGACACCGGCGCGTACACCGCGATCCAGTGCAAGTTCTACGAGCCCACCTCGACGCTGAGCAAGGGCGATATCGACTCGTTCTTCACCGCCTCGGGCAAGAAGCCGTTCACCAACCGGATCATCATCTCCACCACCGACCGGTGGGGAAAACATGCCGAAGCCGCCCTCGAGGATCAGTCGATCCCGGTGCAGCGGATCGGGTTGGCGGAGATCGCCGAATCCCCCATCGAGTGGAACATCGAAGACTTCACCGACGGGGTCCCTGAGGTCAGCCTCGCCGAAGCCGTCCGGCACGAGCCGCGTACGCACCAGGTCGAGGCCATCGAGAAGGTCTTCAAGGGATTTGCTGCCGGCAACGAACGCGGCAAGCTCGTCATGGCCTGTGGTACTGGCAAGACCTTCACCGCCCTGAAGATCGCCGAACGCACCGCCGCCGAGCAGGGCGGATCGGCCCGGATCCTGTTTGCCGTTCCGTCCATCTCGCTGCTGTCGCAAACCCTCCGGGGGTGGACCGCGCAGACCCAGCTGGACCTGCGGGCGTTCGCGGTGTGCTCCGATACCAAGGTCTCCCGCGCCGCCGAGGACATCGCAGTGCACGACGTGGCCATCCCCGTCACCACCGACCCCGCGGTGCTGGCCGCGGAGATGGAGCACCGCAAACGCGCCAAGGGCCTGACGGTGGTGTTCACCACCTACCAATCCCTGCCGGTGGTCGCCGAAGCCCAGAAGAACGGGGTCGATCCGTTCGACCTGGTGATCTGCGACGAGGCGCACCGCACCACCGGCGCCACCGTCGCTGGGGCGGACGAGTCGAACTTCGTGCGCGTGCACGACGGCGACTACCTCAAGGCAGCACGCCGGCTGTACATGACCGCGACCCCACGGATCTTCGACGAGAAGGTCAAGGACAAGGCCGACGAACACTCCGCCGAGCTGTACTCAATGGACAACGAAGATCTGTTCGGCCCCGAATTCCACCGCCTGTCCTTCGGTGAAGCCGTCGACCGCGGCCTGCTCACCGACTACAAAGTCATCGTCCTCACCGTCGATGAATCGGTGATGGCCGGTCCCCTGCAGGACCAACTCGCCGGCGACAACTCGGAGCTGCGCCTCGACGATGCCTCCCGGATCATTGGCTGTTGGAACGGGTTGGCAAAACGCGCCGGGCAGACGCCCGATGGTGCCAGCTTCACTCCGGGGGAAGCACCGATGCGGCGGGCGGTGGCGTTCGCGAAGGACATCGCCGCCTCCACCCAGCTCTCCGAAGTGTTCCCGTCGGTGGTCGACGCCTACCGCGACCTGCTCGACAGCGGGGAGAACGACGGGCACCGGATCGACGACACCAACCGGGATCTGCGCTGCGAGGTCCACCACGTCGACGGCACCTTCAACGCCCTCGAGCGCAACAAGGAACTGGCTTGGCTCAAAGCCCCCGTCCCCGACGGCGAATGTCGCATCCTGTCGAACGCCCGCTGCCTGTCCGAAGGCGTCGACGTGCCTGCGCTGGATGCGGTGCTGTTCATGCACCCTCGTAACAGCGTGGTGGATGTGGTGCAGTCCGTTGGGCGGGTGATGCGCCTGAACCCCGGCAAGGACTACGGCTACATCATCCTGCCCGTCGCCGTGCCGGCTGGCGTCGCACCCTCCCAAGCGCTCTCGGACAATCGCCGCTTCAAAGTGGTGTGGCAGGTCCTCAACGCCCTGCGCGCGCACGATGATCGGTTCAATGCGATGGTCAACTCCATCGCCCTCAACACCAACAGCGATGTGGTCAAGACCGGCCAAGGCACCGACCGGCTCCTCGGCGGACACATCGGCCCCACCAGCGACGCCAGCGCGACCCCGAGCAACGGCACCGGCACCGACTCCACCACTGACGGCACCGATGGTTTGCCGGAGGGTGGGCAGCTTGCGCAGCAGATGGCGTTGTTCTCGCTGTCGGAGTGGCAGGAAGCGATCTACGCCAAGATCGTCGACAAGGTCGGCACCCGCGCCTACTGGGAGGACTGGGCCGCCGATGTCGCCGACATCGCCGCCTCCCAGATCACCCGCATCCGCGCCCTCCTCGCCAGTGCCAACCCCGACATCCAGGAGGCGTTCGCGCAGTTCCTGCAAGGCCTTCGCGACAACCTCAACGACTCGATCACCGAAGACGACGCGATCAGCATGCTAAGCCAGCATCTGATCACCAAACCGGTCTTCGATGCCCTGTTCGCCGGACACGACTTCGCCTCCCACAACCCCGTATCCCGGGTGATGCAGGCCATGGTCGACCAACTGGGCGACTCCGGTCTTGAGGCCGAAACCCACAAGCTCGACAGCTTCTACGCCTCCGTGCGCGTCCGCGCCTCCGAAGTCACCAGTGCCGACGGTAAGCAGCAGGTCATCGCCGAGCTGTACGAAAAGTTCTTCCGCCTCGGCTTCAAGAAACAATCCGAAGCACTGGGGATCGTGTACACCCCTGTCGAAGTCGTGGACTTCATCCTCCGCGCCGCCGACCACGCCTCCCGCGACGCATTCGGCCGAGGCCTGACGGACGAGGGTGTGCACATCCTGGACCCATTCACCGGCACCGGCACGTTCCTGACCCGGCTGCTGCAGTCCGGGCTGATCCGGACCGAGGACCTCGCGCGCAAGTACGCGAACGAAATGCATGCCAACGAGATCATGCTGCTCGCTTACTACATCGCCGCTGTCAACATCGAATCCACCTACCACGCCTTGACCAGCGGCGACAGCGCAGCGACGTATCAGCCGTTCGAAGGGATCGTCCTTGCCGACACCTTCCAGATCACCGAGGACGGCGACAGTCTCGACGCGGTGATTTTCCCTCAGAACAACGACCGCATCATCCGCCAGAACGCAACGCCTATCAACGTGGTCATTGGTAACCCGCCCTACTCGGTGGGACAGACTTCGGCGAATGACCTCAACGCCAACGTCTCTTACCCGACGTTGGACAAGCGGATCGCCGACACTTACGCCAAACGATCCACCGCCACGAACAAGAACAGCCTCTACGACTCCTACCTGCGCGCCTTCCGGTGGGCTACCGACCGCATCGGTGACACCGGCATCGTCGCTTTCGTATCCAACGGTGGCTGGATCGATGGCAACACCGCCGACGGCATCCGTCTCTCTCTCGCCGACGAATACTCCCGCATCTACGTCTACAACCTGCGCGGCAACGCACGTACTGCCGGAGAACTCCGCAAGAAAGAGGCCGGCAACGTCTTCGGCAGTGGAGCTCGCACCACCGTCGGAATCTGGATCGGCATCAAGAACCTCTCCCACACTGGCCCGTGTGAGATCTTCTACCGCGACATTGGCGACTACCTCAGTCGCGAGGACAAGCTCCACATTGTCGCGGACAGCGCCCTCGACACCGTCGATTGGCAATCCATCATCCCGAACAGCCACGGTGACTGGACCAACCAGCGCAACGATGACTACCTGAGTTGGCCAGCAATCGGGGAAAAGAACGTCTTTCCGGGAAAGACCACCGTCTTTTCAGCTTTCTCGGCTGGGCTCCAAACAAATCGGGATGCGTGGGTGTACAACTACTCCCGCGCCGGCCTGACCGCGAACGTGCAGCGTCTCATCGACAACTACAACGACCAGCACATCCCGTTCGCAGACTTCTGCCGCACCGCCGGTGTGACCCGGCCGAACGAGGCCGCCGTCACTGACTACCTCACCATCAACCCGCATGCCGCACAGGCGGACTACATCAAGTGGTCGCGGAGCCTACGAACTCACCTTGCCCGCCGAGCGCAGATCACACATCAACCGGATGGGCACGTTGTGGGTCTCTACCGGCCTTTCAATAAGCAGCACACCTACTTCGATGGGCATCTGAACCATGAGCGGTCGCAGATGCCGTCAATGTTTCCGACGCCGCACCACGAGAACATCGGCATCGTGTTGACCGCACCTGCTTCTCACTTCGAGTTCACACCATTCATAACGGATCTACTGCCGAACTTGCACTTGCTCGACACCGGCCAGTTCTTCCCACGCTGGACTTACACCAAAGCGGAACTCGGTGATGGTGAACTGGACTTCGCATCGGATACGGATGACCTCGACGTTGACGAGTACGGATACCGACGGGTCGACAACATCACCGACGGCATCCTCGCGCTGTACCGCACTGCGGTCGGTGACCAGGTCAGCAAGGACGACATCTTCTTCTACGTCTATGGTCTGCTTCACGACCCGTCCTACCGGCAGGCGTACGCGGCGGATTTGAAAAAGATGCTCCCGCACATCCCGACGCCGGAATCGCGAGTACGTTTCGAGCAGCTTGCCGATGCAGGCCGGCGCCTGTCGGCGCTGCATATCGGCTACGAGACTGTCAAGCCGTACCCGCTGGATATCCAGCTCAAAAAGGGTGCATCCGCCGAGGACCGTGAGACGTGGCGAGTGTCGAAGATGAAGTGGGGCAAGAAGAAAGACCCCGAGTCCGGCAAGAACATCGATGACCGTAGCGTCATTGTCTACAACCCAAGGGTCACCATCACCGGCATCCCGGAGGAAGCCGAACGCTACATGCTCGGTTCTCGATCGGCGTTGGCGTGGATCATCGACCGGTACCAGGTCAAGACCGAGAAGGCTTCGGGGATCGTCAACGACCCCAACGATTGGTGCGATGAGCACGACGACCCGACCTACATTATCGATCTCATCAAGAGGGTAACGACGGTGTCCGTTGAAACTCTCAAGATCATTGACTCGTTGTCAGGCAGTGGGGGGCCAGTCTGATCAGTACGGCACCGGCTGCGAGGCCGAAGGCGGAGGGGTTCGATGAAGCACGGATTCAAAGCGTCGGCGCGACGGCTCGCGCTCGAAGTGCGTCAAGAACTCGACCTCGATGCCGAGTCCCGCCTCGACCCCTATCAGCTGGCCGAACTCTACGGGATCCGGGTGATTCGTCTGTCGGACCTTGGCTGCTCGGAGGCGTACGCTCACTTCTCCCAGGTGCGACCTGATGTGTTCTCCGGAGCGGTTTTGCCGATGGGTTCAGCCATCGTGATGATCGAGAACGACGCTCATTTGGAGGTACGGCGTCGCTCGACCGTTAGTCACGAGATGTCCCATGTGATCCTTGAGCACCCCTTCGAGGCGGCCGTGGTCGGGATCGACGATTGCCGGTCGTCGAACTCAGGCGATCACGAGGACGAGGCAACGTGGCTGGCGGGCGAACTGCTCATCCCGTCCGACACGGCTCGAAGGCTCGGTATCGCAGGAGCCAGCGATCAAGACGTCGCCGAACAGTTTGACGTGAGTGTCGACATGGCGCGTTGGCGCATGAACGTCAGCGGAGGTCGCCAGATCCGCCGACGCCGCAATCAACCGAACTGAGGAGTGCTTCCGGCTCGGTTCGGCTACCGCATCGAGGTCACGAGCTTTTCTGTGCTCCACTGTTTGTTCCGCGAACGTGCGTCAGAGCCGCTCGAATGAGTTCCTCCAGCAGCTTCTTATCGAGTTCGGAGAGATCCTTTCGTGCGCGCAGAAGAGCGCTGACCTCGGATTCGAGTTCTCGTGGTTCTCCTCTGTCGTCCCGGACCGACTGTGCGGGCTCATGGAGGAACTCGTCGGCCGACATATTGAGCCACCGCACGATCTTGGCGTAGGACGACAAGTCCGGTTGGTGTCCGTTTCGGAGGCGAGACAGCAGCGCCGGACTCACCTCGATCTGGGCAGCAGCCTTACGCCAGGACAAACCTTCGGCCGTGATCCTGCTGTCCAGTACTCCTACCAGGCGATCCAGGTCTACAGCCTGGTTCATCGAATCCATCCCTTCACTCATCGAGCGTATCGCTTCGCAACAGTGTTTCGTTACCGAAACACTGTCTGGTACGATACCGATACAACGTTTCGAAACCGTAACACTGGAAGTGCGAGTTCAGGAGGTGCGCATGGCGAAGAACACTGGACGCGGTCATCGCGTCGGAGCAGTCAAGGGCCGCAGCGAATTCAAGGTCGGCAAGACTTGGTTCAAGCGCGACACGAAGACTGGGCGCATTCTCAACGGCAGCCCGAACCAGCACAAAGGGGTTCGCAACGAAAAGTGAGTGAGGGTCGACGTCTCCCAACGTCGACCCTCATCCCACATCCGCCTCCTCACAACAGAGGCGGACAAGCCGGCCCGAAGGCGCGGTGATGACTTTGGTCGAGTCCATCACAGCGTAACGGAGTTCCCCAGGGACACGACAGTCCCACTCCTCTTCGGGTCATCGATCACGAAGGAGGAGCTATGGCTCCCGTCACTACTCACTACGGGATCTCGGGTCCCGTACCGTTCCTCGATGTCGAGGTCTCCGCCGACAATCGGATGTTCCTCGATCCACACGCGATTCGTCTGCGTCACGGAGTTGATCCGTTCGCGGCGGCAGCCAACCAGTGCACCGCCACGTTCTTCGACGAAGTCACAGCATGCGTCGGTTCTACCACCGCGTCCGTCCGTGGGCACGGGCTCAAACTTCTACAGCGCTTCGAAGAACCGTGGGAGACGCGGTTGGGAATGGCAGCCCAGGGTTTTCACGGACACGGCGGCGCCGAAGACGTCGGCGCGTGGATTTGGACTGCACTCAACACCGATCTCGAGGCACTGGTGCGCATCGGGATTCTCCGGTGGATCGAGGACCTGCCGCTGTTCATCGAAGGCATCGACCGGGACATCACGTCCGATATCACGACTCGGATCGTGTTCGAACCGTTGGCCGACTTCACGGCCGACATGATGGTGCGCTATCCGCAGTTCACGGCCGGAGGTCACCGGGTCGGTGTGTTCTCCCGCCAAGTATGGGACTCACATGGTGGCCGGTGGACGCAGAGGAATGTCACGCTGCCCATCGCCGCAGGGAAGCCGTTGCTGCTGGTACCGCGCCACTGGGCTCGCCCGACACTGCTCATGTCTGCCGGCCGCTACTACGACACGAGTGTGCTCAGCTTTGCCCAGGCAGAACGGAGCGTGATCACCCCCAGGGGCAAGGTTCTCAAGACTCCGAAGGACGTCCTTCGGACCCAACCCGGCCTCGAACGTGGGCGCAGGACGAACCTGACCGTCACGCATCGAGCGCACACACAGGATGCCGACCTGGTCGCGGTATTCCGAGACTTCGTTCGTACGAAATGGGGGGACGGACCGCAGGCAGCCTGACCTTCTCGAGCGCCCGCTGCTTACAGCCTCTCCAGCACTCCCATTAGATCCTGGAGTAGTGCATCGGTACGCGCTTCGATCTCGTCGAAGACGTCAGTCAGATTCTCGAGAGCCTCGTGATCGCGGTGGCGGGCGGCAGTGCCACGGTCGTAGTAAGCGGGATCGAGTTCGATCTCAGGTTCATCCCACGTGTCGCTGTCGTCCTGCGAAGGAACGGACACCACCTTCCGCACCGGGGCCCGGCCGGACAGGTGTGCTCGTACCAACGCTGACACGGATTGCGGAGTCATCGATTGCGCGTGCGGGAGGTGTCCCCAGCGGTCGATCGGGCACAGCAACGGTTGGCGGCCCTGTTCCGCATCGAGTGGATCCGCGATGATCACGGTCGGGTCGGTGAGGTGGTGGCGCAGCAGGTGGGTGCCGGGGTGTTGGTCGAGGAACGTTTGGATCTCCGCCCACCGCCGGTAGATCGAGACCGCGGGGTTGTCCCCGGTCTCGGGATCCGGTGCAAGGCGGAAGCGTTCGCCGGCCCGGGTCGTGGCCACAAGGACGTCGCCGTCGAGGCGGAGGTCGCGGCGGCGCAGCCGGGTGAGATCGGTGAAGCTCATGCCGGTGGCAGCGAGGACCAACAGGAGGGCGTCGCGACGGCCGAACAGCCCACTCGACCAGCCCGCGGTGGGTAGCTCGACGGCTCGCTGCACCAGCAGGCGTCCGATCCGGTCGAGGCGTTGAACGCGGGTGGTGTCGAGGTGCCGGCGCACCGTCTCGGTCCGGCCCGGGGCCGGGTAGCCGTGCCCGGTGTGGACGGCGTTGATCGCCGACAGGCGGCGTCGCTGCGTCGCGACCGCGGCGGGGTGTTCGTGCAGGAACAGCGCCAGGGTGTCGGGTGCAGCAGGGATGGACCGACGGTCGGCGGCAAGACACCAGTCGGCGAACAGCGCCCAGTCGTGCCGGTAGCGACTCGGGATGCGGAGGCCGAGGTCGGCGTCGTGAATATCGTTGTGGCGGTTGGCTTCTCGTTCGGTGCTGGTCATGGCGGTCACAACCCGAGGTGAGTGACGGCGTTGCCGATGAGCGGGGCGTGTTCGCGGGCGTAGGTTTCGAGCATCGAGGGGGTGCTGTGCCCGGTCTGGCGCATGATCGCGTGCGCGGACGCGCCGTTGCGGAAAGCTTGGGTGACGAACCCGGCCCGCAGCGAATGCCCGCCGAGCTGCTGGACGATCTCGGGGTCGTAGCCGGCCTGGGCGGCGCGGCGGCGGATCACCTGGTGCACCGCCGCTCCCGACAGGGCGATGTCGGAGAGGTTGCCGTTCTTCCGGATCGCCCGCAGCAACGGCGAGGACGGCACCATGCGCGGCCGCGAGCCGCGGCACACGTGCGCCTCGAACGGTTCGGCGTTGCGGAGCAGGCGGATGACGGCAGTGCGGCCGCCGGAGTCGGAGGCGGCGAGGACCTGCGCCCACCGCAGCCACGCACACGGCGGGCAGCTTGCATGGCTGTGGGTGAACGGTAGCGCCCGGACACTCCCCCGGCCTTCCTGATCGGTCTTCGATTTCCGGAGTTTGATGTGCAGGCCGTCGAGCCGGTGCAGCGATACGTCACTGCAGGCGAGGGCGACGAGTTCGCTGCGCCGGAACGCCCCCGCGAACCCCAACAAGAAGATGGCGGAGTCGCGGCGTTCCAGCACCTCCGCGGCCCAGCCGGTGCAGTCGGCGCGCATCTTGTCGACGATGGTGACGATGTCGGCGGTGAGCAGCGGCGCCCGCGGATTCCGGGGCCGCTCCCCCGCCGCGGCGTAGTCCCGCCGGATCCCGGACAGGGTCGCGGCCACGAGCTCGTCCGCTCCGGGTGCGGGGTGGCCGGCGCGGCGGTGGTGATAGCCGATGCCCGCCACCCACCGCGCCAGGGTGGACGGCGAGTAGGCCCGCTCCCCCGCCTCCATCACCGTCGACGCCGCCTCGAGGAGATAAGCGGCGACCGTCAGCGGATGCGCCGGCAACGCCACATGTCCTTCCCGCTGGCACCAGGCGGTGAACCGCTGCCAGTCCGCGGCATAGTTCCGGCGCGTCGACTCCGAACGCGACCGCCCCGCTGTCCCGGCCACCTTCGTGAGGGTCTCGGCCGGCAATACCGGCACGGACGGCGCAGCTGGGTCCGACGAGGTCGGGACAGGCGGCGAAGAGTCGTCTGGGCGGCGGCTGATCAGGTCGTCGGGCACGAAACAGGAGCCTACCGCCCCGCATCGACACTCTCGAACAGGAAAACGCGCTCAGCAGGGGTTTCGGCGGTGATGGTGCGCTAATGGCAATTAGCGACACCGAGCCCGCGCAAACCATGACCGACATAGCAGCAGGTCGAAAATCCGCCCGATTTATTCGTTTTGTGTAGATTCCACGATTCGGTGTCGGTTTCCAGATTTCGTGTCGGTGGCGTGTCGGTTTCCACGTTTCGTGTCGGTCGGCACCGTGCTGGATGGACACTGGGAGAGTGCCCCTGACCAGTGAGGTTGAGGTCAGGTACGTGCAGGAAACAGGTGCTCCTGTCGCAATGGCCCCTCACTCCGGCGGATCCGTGTCGGATGATCCAGGGACTACTTGTACGGAAAGTCCGTAGCCATCCCCGTCAGCGGCACTATTCCGGGATGTTCTGCGGTTACAACCATGGTCACGTCGGGCCTGACGCGAACCTCCAGCGCCACCGATCAGCGCAATCGGACGATGCGACCCCAGTTGCTTCACGCCGGCCATCAGCCGACCTTTTCTATGATGTGCGAGGGGCACGGACCACCGGGACGTACGGTCGGTCCTCTGCCGATCGACTGCTCCGGTTGCAGAAAGGAGTGAGACACGATGGTGTACATCGGCAGAGCCAGCGTCGACCGAATGTTCTGTGTGAAAGACGCGGACGATCGGGCCTGGGAAGAACTTCCTCCATTGCCCGAGCCAGGCTTCGGTCTGCTCGCTGCCGACACAGGGATGGTCTACGTGTACACGGGGATGTCCATGGGACCACTCGATCTGCAAGTCGAGGTCCTCAGTGATACTCCTGATTTCGTCGACAGTGGATGGGAAGACATCGAGGAAGCCTCGCTGCAGACCTACTCGGATATCGCCACAGTCCTCACCGGAGCGGAGGAACCCGTCGACGGATTCCCTGACACGGTGCTCTCGGCCGGCACCGGAACCTACCGAGTCCGCGCCTATGCCACAGGACGCGACTTGGCGTGGGATCTCGTCGTCGACAAGGTGGTCGAGCGATACAAGCTGCAGATATGGCCTGCACCGTACGCGCCGCCACGTATCGTCCAGCATCGCAGCGCACACGCAGTGATGGGCTACTAGAACTGCTGCTGGGAGGCAGGATCGGGTTGATTCCGTTGTCGAGCGCGACACGCTCACAGGGAGCGATCACCAAGACGGGTAATGGGCACGCGCGCCGGTTGCTGATCGAGGCCGCCTGGCAACACCGTCGCCCGTATCGTCCCGGAGTGGCTCTGCGGCGGCGATGTGACCCTGCTCAGACACCTACGTGTTATCCGCAGATCAGCCTAGCCAGACGGAAATTTGAAGGCTAATACGGACGGCCGAATCAGTATAAAGTGGCTTAACTTATGCGGTTGCTTAGTTTATTATGGGCGTAACGATTGTGGAGTAATGGGGACCCCCACATCTTTTGTGGTCCGCGTTCACCGGGCCAAATTACTCGTGGAAGGCGTCGTTGTGGCGACCACTCATACGGTGATAGCAGGAGATACGCTCTGGGGTCTCGCTGAGCAGTACTACGGGGAGCCACGACTACATCCAGTTTTAGCGGCTGCCAACGACATCGACGACGCCGAGAACCTTGAGGTCGGCAGCAGTATTGTGATTCCCGATCTCGGATCAGGACGTGTCCATGAAGTCGTCCCCGGCGACACGCTGTGGGCTCTGGCGCAGAGCTACTACGGTGACGGGACACTGTGGCCGCAAATCGCCGGGGCCAATGGAATCTCCGAACCTGGAGCACTGCCCGTAGGCATGTCGTTATGGATTCCTGACCTCTCTGCACCCGCACCACCAAGTTCGGGAGATGTGGAGTTACCCCATTCCGCACGCGAACTGTACAAGGCGACACTAGTTCCCCTAGAGGCCAGAGATGCAGTGGTGCCAGCAGATATTGATGCCCTCACGAAGGCAGGATCGATCCGTTCGCTCGGACTGACCCAGGGCGAGACTGTGATGGTCCGGAGTCGCATGCGCGATGCGGGCGACGTCGCACCAGTGGCAAGCCCTCCTCGTGTGAGTGATCGAACGTTCGATACACTTATGGCGTTCGCAAGCGCGTTGGTGCCGCTTCTTGAGCCCTCCGCTGCACAGGTAGCGGAGATTCCGTCGGCCGAGTTGGTTTCCTTCGCCCAAGAGTTGGCAAGCCTTCGCCGCGAAGACCTCACGGCACGCCTTGGCCAAGGGGACGACCCTGAATCGATTGGCCGGGCCGTGAATATTCTAAATTCAGTGCTGGTCGCTGCGCAAACCCTGTCGAATTCCGGGACTGCGGTGCCCATTGGTCTGCTGAACCTCGAACGTATCGAGATGGTCCCAGCAGGAATCGAGCGCGGCGAACTCGTCGCCACGATCCCGCTTGCTCCAGGCGAGCAGACGGCGGTCACCTACAAGGAGTGGTCAGTCACCTCGCAGGAATTCACGAAAATCGTCACTGACGAGCTTGAGGGGGTGAGCGAAACGGGAGTCACTGACAGCACCGACCTCTCCCAGTCGACCTCCTCGCAAACGCAACACTCGAACCAGTTCAACATCACCGGAACAGTCCAGGGCGGCATTCCAATCATCTCAGGCTCAAGCACGTCCACGTTCAATACACAGAACGGTGAATCCGATTCGGCAACGGTGAGCCGAAAGCACGCAAAGTCACTCACTCAGAAGGCGTCATCACGGTCGCGGCAGGAGCACAAGGTCACGATCGCCACGCGGACCGAGACCGGTTCGGAGCAGACCTCCACGCGAACGCTGTCCAACCCGGGTCCTAATCCAATCCGGATCGACTACTTCAGCCTTATGCGGAAGTGGCATGTGCGCTTGTACAGATATGGCCTCCGGCTGACCTACGACGTCGTAGTGCCCGAACCGGCGGCAACCATGCGGCGCACATATGCGCGACTGGATCAATTACGCAGTCAGCAGGGTCCGTTCGTTTTCCCCTATTCACCATCAGATGTCAATCGGGACCCCGTCAACGCTAACGGAGCACCCGACCCGAACGGCAAACCTCGCTATCTGTGGCTCGCTGACAAATACAAGGTCGCAGTGCCCCCGTATCCCGATGTACATGCGCCAGTCTCGGCGGAGATGAACGGATCCGGGAACGAGTCCTGGATGTACATAGCGCTTGAGTTCACAGTGCCAGAGGGAACGCGGATCGCCGAATTGCGCGTTACCGCCAACATTGGACGTCACCCCAACGATGAAAATATTCACCTCAACCTCATCGGAACCAATATCATCATCCCAAGCGAACCTGGCGGCTCTATCTACTTCGTAGACAGACTTGCACAGGCGCCCGACGGTTCGAACTTTCTTCTAAACCACACTGGTCAGCAAAAGGTTACGTTCCTTTTAGATAACTCTGCTGCGCCCTTTGTTCGCGTTAAGGCGATCCTCGCTCATGCTCCAGGTGTTGAGGAGGCATGGCGCAACGAAGTCTGGAACGCAATCTACGGTGCCGCGCAGACCGAGTACTACGCGCAGCAGCAACAGATCGGCGAGGAGATCACAGAACTCACCGAGCGTCTGTTTGCCGTCGACACGCTCACGCTTCGCCGCGAGGAGAACGACGAGATCATGAGGAGTGTTCTGAGGTTTGTGCTTGGTAAGAGTTTCGAATACATGCCTGCCGATGTACTCAGCGCCTTCTCCGCGGCCGCAGTCAACGGCGTTGACCTGGCACATGGCATCGCCTTCGACCAGAACACACTCAATCTCAGCGCGGAGCAGTGGAGCGCAGTTCGCCAGCATGAAGATAAGGTCCGCTTCATCAACCAGGCGATCGAGTGGGAGAACGTTGTCAGCTTCCTCTATTCATACTTTTGGGATGTGCCGCCCAGTTGGCCTTTCATCCGTGACCTCCGCCATCCCGACGCCACTCGGCAAGCATTTCTGCGCGCCGGCGCCGCGCGCGTCGTGCTTACCGTGCGCAAGGGATGGGAGGCGCGGTGGATGAGGTTCGCTCGAGAAGGAATCATCGACACCACAACGCCGGATGCGCCTTATCTGACGATCGCCAAGGAGATTGCCGCTTACGACGACCGCAACTATCCAGGAATTCCGCCAGCAAACCCGGCGAGACACGCTGTGAGGCTTCAGGAGTCCGTCTACACGACCACGCAGACGGTCCTCCAACCTAGCGTCACCCCAGTCACTATCGAAGTTGAGGACAGTTCCGGGTTCCTAACAGGCGTCCCCGTCGTCATCGACGTCCATGATGAACGAAGAATCCAGGAATCGGTTGTAGTCGTGGCGATCCCAGACCAGGCACACATTACAGTGGCCAAGCTCACCTTCGCTCATGACGGGGCAACCTCGCCAGTTCCGCTCCTACAACCCGGGGAAAAGGGCGCGCTGATCGCCGAATGGCATGAATACACGCCGAATTCCGGTACCGACATCGCGGTGACGACTTCATTGCGGTCAACCTCGGGAGGTTACGTTGGGTGACTTCTTTCGTTCTTTCCCGACTCCTGCGTATCCCAGCCCCTCAAATCCAGATCAGGCAGAGGCTGCGGGTGCCAATATCGGTCGTTTGTACGGCAGATTTCAGGCCGATGTCGAGAAGTTCTTCTCGGTCATGGAAAAGGATTGGGGAGGCGCCAAAGCATGGGACCTATTATCTCCTGCCGAAAAGGAGAAAATTCTGAGCAGCATTTCCGGTGAGTATGGCCGTTTACCGAGGCTGCCAGCGGTCCCTGATCGGCGGGTATCGGAGGCATTGAAGCTCGGGTTCCGAAAAGCATTCGGAAACGCATATCTCGTAACACTCGTGGAATTCCACTGTGTACTCATTATGACAGAGCTGTTGAGAGAGTTCGCAGTAACAAGAGCCGCAACCGGAGTTGTGGCAAAGATTGGCGGCGCCGGAGCCGCATCATATGTCAAAAATATCAACGACTGCGCAGCTCACACAGCATCCATAGCATATCGAGAAATGATTGGAATCGAGGTGTCCGCTGAATGGCTGGCACGAACAAGCGGCTTGCCGCAGGCCGCCTATGCTAGCACCGGATCGAAAGCCTTAGAGTTCGCACAGCAGTATGCGCTCAATTGGTTTACCAGACTGGGGTTCAAGATCGCAACAAAGTCTGGCGGATTCGCCACTGTGCGCGAGGGCGGTGTTATCGGGCGATACGTGGTGTTCTATCGGGGGGCGCATGGGACCGGACATGTAGTTTACGGAGAAGTAACTTCTGATGGGCTTAGGATCGTAGACGGTCAGCTTGGAAAAGTATGGTACAGCGTTAATCATTCTCAGAGTTCGATCGGTGAAATTCTTAAGTCCTATCGAATCGAGTCGATAAAATCGTCGCTATAATTGCGGCACAACCCCGGGAATTAAGAATCTTCGCCCCCTTGACTATCGTATTTAACATCTTTCTCGATAATCGTTAATCTAATTCTGCAAATACGGCAGTCGGATCTTGGCCTCGTTGGTCTCGGGGGCGGCAAACGTATGCTCCCGCGGCCGGCGGACGGT
>NZ_PCZU01000243.1:2750-3490 GCF_002887785.1 Rhodococcus sp. ENV425 | reverse complement strand
GGCGCTGGTGGTGGCGTACGCGGTGCGGGTGACCAGGTGGCCGGTGGTGTCCAGTAGCTGCATGGCACGTCCTGCTCTGCTTTCGGTCGCCAGCGTGCGCGGGGTCTCGGCGGGACGGTGGCGCGGGGGTCTGCGGCGAGCTCGGCGCCTCGAGGAGCCGTCGTTCCCGGGGCACGGCGGCCGTGACGGTCGGACTCGCCCCTACTGTAGTCCCGATGTCGGCGAGAGCCGAGCGGTCGGCGCCGACGTTTTCCCGGAAGCGCCACCGGCATCCCGGGACTCGAGCACCGATGTCACCACCTCCCCGATCGCCGGCAGCCGGAGCGCGGCGGTCGGTGCGACGGCGGCGGCCACGGTGGCCGCCACAGCGCACCCGAGTGCCTGCGTCCATCCGACCGGACCGACCGGCACGCAGCCCAGCAGCCCGCTGACCCCCGGCGTGCTGATCAGCACGGCCATGGCGGCGAGCGAGCCGAGGACGGTGGCGACGACGAGGGGGCTGCGGGACTCGAGCAGTGTCTGCCCGAGCTGAGCGCCGACGAGCGCGACGAGCGCCACGGTCGACGCGCGCGGGTTCGAGCCCGTGACCCTGGCCATCGCCCACGCCGCGGTGGCCGCGGCCGCGGTCGTGGCGCCGCGGGCGGCCATGGCGTGCAGCAGCACGGACTCGTCGGGCCGGGGCGCGGGGCCGGAGCCGTCGGTGCGGGGGGTGCTGACGGCGAGGGCCGCCGCGGGCAGCG
>NZ_PCZU01000243.1:0-2646 GCF_002887785.1 Rhodococcus sp. ENV425 | reverse complement strand
GGACCGACACGGCGGCCTGGACCCGCTGCCACAGCACGCGGCCCTCGTCGAGCGCGTCGAGCAGGCCCGCGACGCGGCCCTCGAGCAGCACGACGTCGGCCGCGCCGCGCGCGGGGTCGCTGCCGCGGGAGGCCACGCCGATGCCGACGCTCGCGGCCCGGATCGCGGCGGCGTCGTTGGCGCCGTCACCGACCATGGCGCACACGTGTCCGGTGTGCTCGAGGGCCTGCACGATCTGCACCTTGTGCTCGGGGGACATCCGGGCGAAGACGAGGCGCTCCTCCACGGCTCGTTCCCGTTCGGTGTGCGAGAGTCCGTCCCATTCGGCACCGCTGAGCACCTGATCCGCCGTGACGGGCAGGCCCAGTTCGCCGGCGATCGCGACGGCGGTCACCGGATGGTCGCCGGTGACGAGCCGGACGGCGACGCCCTGCTCGAGCAGCGCGGGCAGCAGTCCGGCCGCGTCGGCCCGCGGCGTGTCGGACAGCCCGATGAGGCCGACGTGCCGCAGCCCGTTTCCGGGCAGCTCCGCGAGGGCGTCGGGATCGTCTGCCGCCCCAGCGGTTTCGGCATCGGTCAGGTCGCGCTGTCCCACGGCGATGACCCGCAGTCCGTCGGCGGCCAGGGCGTGCACCCGCTCGCGGACGTCGGGATGGTCGTCGCCGTAGGCGCCGAGCATCATCTCCGGCGCACCCTTGACCGCGAGGTGGTTTCCGGCGATCGCAGCCGCGTAGGCCCGGCCGGACCGGAACGGCAGGTGGGCCGTCCGTTCGGCGGCCCGGTCCGCGACGGCGGCGGCGTGCGCGGACTCGACGATCGCGACGTCGGTGGCGTGCTCGGGTGGTCCCCCGTTTGCCGGAATGCCGGTGCGGGCGGCGCAGGCCAGCACGTCCTCCCGGGTGAAGCCGGGGGCGGGTTCGACCGCCGCGACCCGCAGGCGGTTCTCGCTGAGTGTGCCCGTCTTGTCGAAGCAGACGACGTCGACCCGGCTGAGGGCCTCGATCGAGCGGGGCGCCCGCACGAGGGTCGAGCGCTTGGTGAGCCGGCGGGCGGACGCGACCTGCGCGAGGGTGGCCACGAGCGTCAGCCCTTCCGGCACGGCCGCGACGGTGACCGCGACCCCGCTGGTCACCGCCGCGCGGACCCCGGTGCCGCGGAGCAGGCCCAGCGCGGCGACGAGGACGCCGCCGCCGAGGCTGACGGGCAGCGCCCGGCGGGTGAGGGTGCTCAGCCGTGCCTGCAGGCCCACCTCCCGGACCCGCGCGGGCGCCATCGCGGTGGCGCGACGGGTCTCGGTGGCCCCGCCCACCGCCGTCACGACCGTCACCGCGGTGCCGGTGAGCACGGTGGTGCCCGCGTAGAGCATGCAGGCGCGTTCGGCCAGCGGGGCCCCCGGCGTCGAGTCGCTCTGCTTGACGACCGGGAGCGACTCCCCGGTCAGTGCCGACTCGTCGACCTCGACCCCGTCGGCGTGGAGGATGCGCCCGTCCGCGGGCACGACCTCGCCGGGACGGACCTCGACGACGTGCCCGGGACGCAGCCGGGCCGCGGGGACTCCGACGTATCGCCTGCCGCCGCGTGGTCCGGCGACGCGGCGCGCGGGCGGATCCTGCACCGCCAGAAGCCTTTTCAGAAGTCGTTCGGCACGCAGGCGCTGGGCGGCCGAGATCGCGGCGTTGAGCAGCAACACCGATCCCACGAGCACGGCGTCGAGCGGCGAACCGAGCACCGCACTCGCCGCGGAGCCGGTGGCGAGGACGGGGGTCAGCGGGTCGGACAGCTCGGTGCGTACCGCACGGGTGAAGTCGACGGCGGAGCCGACCGGGCGGGTGCCGACCCGCCGCACCACCCGCACCGCCCGCGTGCGGGTCCGCACCCGCCAGCCGGAATCCTCCGCGGGCAAGAACAACTCGTCCGGCGACGGCGCGGGGAGGAGCGCGCACACCTCAGCCACCGACAGCGCATGCCAGTCGTGGGCCGAACGCGGCGGCGGCAGCGGCGCGGCGAGCGCGGTGCGGGCCGCCGATGTTCCGGCCCACAGCCCGGCCGCGGCACCGGCGGTGACCGATTCCGGACCGGTGCCCGGCACACCGGGCAACATGAGCAGCGCTCCGAGGGCGGAGGCGTCGCGGGCGATCTCCACGCCGCGCCGGCTCGCGGTCCGGGCGGCCGGGAGCGCGTGCAGGATCCGCCACGCACCGGTGAGGTCGCGGACCATCAGGTCCGCCGGCCAGGGCGGACGGCTGCCGTCGCGCAGGACACCGATGCCCACGTCGGCCAGGGCGAGGGCCTGCGCCGCCTCGGCGGTGAGGACCACGACGGTGCCGCCGCCGCGCTGCAACCCCTCGACGATGCCGAGCAGTGCGGCGTCCATCGACTCGACGAGAGGTTCGAGGCGATCGAATCCGTTCCGCAGGTAGCCCGCCCCCTCGTCCTCGACGGAGACCACGACGATCCCGGCGCGCCGGGCGGCGGCGAGCACGGCGGACGCGTAGCGGTCGTGGACGGGACCGATCAGCACCCGCGCGTCGGCGGGAGGGTGCCCGGGCACGTCCGGCACGGCGGAGACGGGGTGCCAGCCGGAGGTGAGGACGCCGCGTTCGACCGCCGTCCGCGCCCGGTCCCACACCACGCTCCGGTCGCGGT
>NZ_PCZU01000242.1:19854-20837 GCF_002887785.1 Rhodococcus sp. ENV425 | reverse complement strand
CCTCGCGGGTGACGTCCTCGGCGTCGGTGCCGCCGCGCACGACTCGGAGGACGATGCCGTGCACCTGTGCGACGGTGAGGTCGTAGAGCGCCGCGAAGGCGGCACGGTCCTTTCCCGCGACCCGGACCAGGAGGGGCCGGAGGCGGTCGTCCCCGACCGGGCCGGACCCCTCGGTCCCCGCGTCCGGCGCGCGCTTCGGGGGCGTCGGCGAGCCCGTCGTCGCAGTCATACGAACGACTGTAGACATCCCACCCTCCCGTCGCCGGGTTCGTTTTTCCTTGCGTTGCAGGAAGATCGGACTTCGTATCAATTCGTTATACGTCGTTACACTTCCGTGATCTTCCTGCGTCGGGCTCGACACCGGCGACGGGGATGCTCGGTACTCTGACCGCTCCGGTACACCCGGCGACACGCTCGCCGACCGGCTGTCGGGCGAACGACTCGGAGAACAGAGATGACGGCACCACGGATCCCCCACCGCCCGAAGGGCCCCTCGGCGCTGCTCGACGGCCCGCACGCAGGCATGATCCTCGCCGGCGGCGTCACGGTCGTGGGTGCGCTCGCCGCCGTGGCGGTGGCCGGCTCCGCGCTGCTGGCCGTCGCCCTCACGGCCATCGTCGCAGGTGCGGTGGCGGTCGTCGCCGCCGCGATCTGACGGCGACGAGGTGGAAACGCTCGACGCCGTCGAAGTACCGATCCGGCGCCTCGACGACGGACTGCTCGCGGCATCACTGGTACGCGCGTCCGGGCCGTCCCCCCGCCGCCGGCCGCCCCACCGCGCGGTTCCGGCCGCCGACGTCTCCGTACTCGTCCCCGTCCACCTCGGACCGGACTCCGGCGCGCGCGACGCCCTCGGCCACGCCGTGCGCGCGGCCGCCGAATCCCGCCGCGCCGGACGGCTCGTGGCGGTCGACGAGGTGGGGGCCGATCCGCGGGCCTCGGCGCTGCTGGCGCTGCTCGAACCGGAGATCGTGATCCTCGCG
>NZ_PCZU01000242.1:4323-19794 GCF_002887785.1 Rhodococcus sp. ENV425 | reverse complement strand
TCGCGCCCACCCTCCATGCCGTGGCCGCGCACGTCGAACGTACGGGCGCTGTCCTGGTGGCCGACGGGGTCGACTCACTCCGGCACCGGCGGCGGGCACTCGAACTCGGGGCCACCCACGGCCTCGGCCGGCTGTATCCGCCCGCGCTGCGAGCCGAGCCCGCCGAGCGTTTCCCGCCGAGCCCGACGTGGAGCACACCCGACGTGGAGACGCCGACCCCCTACGCCACCGTGGCGTCCGGCCGCGTCCCGGTGCGCAGCACCGAGCATCTGCTGGCCCGGATGACCGCCACCCTGGAAGCTCACGCCGCCACCGCCGGTCCGGACACCCTGGTGCTCGGCACGTTCCGGCACCTCGACCACTTCTGCGCCTCCACCCGATCCCGCTGGTCGGGCATGGCCGGGGGCGTCGCCCACGCCGGCGCCTACGCAGTGGGGATGAAGGCCGGTGTGGAGTCCGGCGTCGTCCACACGCCCCTCGACCCGGCGGACCCGCTGGCCGAGGAGTGGAACGTCGTGGTCCTCGGGGCACACTTCGCGGGCGTGCTCTCCGCGGTGAGCACCCACCATCGGCATCCCGCCGGGGACCGTGAGTTCGACTACGTCGTGTCCTACGACCGTCCGACCGTGGTGCGCTGCGCCCGCTCGATCCTGCGGCGCGGCCCCTCCCCCGCCGCTCGGCGCGGGACCGGGTGACCGCCTCCGGGGCGACGGCCGGTCAGACCCCGGCTTCGATGTCGCGGCCGGACTGCTGCCACGCCACGGTGCCGCCGGCCACCGACACGGCGTTGATGCCGCGTCCGGCGAGATAGCTGGCCGCCTGCGAACTACGTCCTCCGACCGCACAGATCACGTAGACGGTGTCGGCCTCCGGGATCTCGTCGGCGCGGGCGACGAACTCGCTGAGCGGGATGAGCGTCACGCCGGGCACCCGCACCTGCAGGTACTCGTCGCGCTCACGGACGTCGATGACGGGTGCACCGGCGGCGAGCGCGGTGTCCAATGCGGCCAGGCCGACCTCACGCATCCTGGTCGTTCCTCTCCGGGTTCGGGGCTGGTTCCGGTTTGCCGCGCCGTGCGAGGAGCCGGACTACCACGTAGACGACGGCTGCGCACACGGCGAGAAACCCCACCCACGGTAGCGCCACCCCCAAAGCGACCACCGACCCGGCCAGCGCCGAGCGCAACGCGTCCCATCCGGCGAGGACTCCGTCCCAGAAGCTGTCCCGGTCCGCGCGGCGCTCTGCCGAGATGTCCACGGTCAGGGTGGACAGCTCGATCTGGTCGGCGAGGTAGCGCTGCTGGGCGACGAGGCCGTCGAGTTCGCCCTGGCGCTGCGCCAGCGCGTTCTCGGCCTCGATGAGGTCGGCGGTGCTCGCGGCCGAGGCCATCAGTGCGCGCAGCCGGTCCACCGACGACTGCAGGGCCGCGATCCGCGCCTCGAGATCGGTGTACTGGAGCGTGACGTCCTCGCGGGTGGTCGTCAGGCTGGTCACCTCGCCGAGACCGCGGATGTCCTCGATCGTTCCGGTGAGCCGGTCCGCCGGCACCCGGACGGTCAGCATGCTGCCGGCGCCCGGCTGCTCGGTGACCGAATCCACCCGGCCGCCCGCGGCCTCGACGAGCGTCACCACCTGTCGTCCGGCCGCGATCGGATCGTCGGCACGCAGAACCAGGTGCCCGGTGACGATCTCCTTGCGCGCGGTGGCCTGCGCGTCCGCGGGCGCGGATTCGCGGGTGCCGTCGGACAGGGAGGGCTGCGGCGGCGCCCCGTCACCTGGCCCACCGTCAGCCGGCCCCTCGCCGCCTCCGGCGCATCCGGCCAGGAACCACGCGAGCAGGGCGAGCAGGAGCACCAGGGGGCGTCGCATGCCGCAGGATGCTAACGGAAGTCGCGGGACTTTCCGATGATGCGCAGATCCATGCGCTGCAACCGGTCCGCCACCACCGTCACCGCTCCCTCCGCGTTCTGCACCCGCCCGCGCACGAGCAGCGCCGGTGCGGTGTGCGCGAGCGTGCGGTACCGCGCCCACAAGCCGACGGAGCACACCACGTTCACCATCCCGGTCTCGTCCTCGAGATTGAGGAACGTCACGCCCTCGGCGGTCGCGGGACGCTGCCGGTGCGTGACCGCGCCGCCCACGAGCACCCGGGCCCCGTCGGGGACCTGCAGCAGCCGCGCCGCCGGCACGACGCCGAGCGCGTCGAGCTGCGGCCGCAGGAACTGGGTGGGGTAGCTGTCCGGGGAGACTCCCGTCGCCCACACGTCCGCGGCGGCCAGTTCGACATCGCTCATGCCGGGCAGCGCGGGGGCTTGCGTCGAAGCGCCGACGCCGGGTAGCCGGTCGGGCCGCTGCGCCGCTGCGGCGCTCGCCGACCACAGCGCCTCCCGGCGGGTGATGCCGAAGCACCCGAGGGCGCCGGCCGTGGCGAGGGCCTCGGCCTGGGCGGTGCTCAGCTCGACGCGCCGGGACAGGTCCGGGAACGACGTGTACGGGCCGTGCGCCGTGCGCTCGGCGACGATCCGTTCGGGGAGCGCGTCACCGAGGTGGCGGACCGCGCCGAGGCCGAGACGCACCTCCCGGCCCCGGTTCTCGGTGGTGGCGTGGGCGAGGCCCACGTTCACGTCGGGCCCGTGGACCACGACACCGTGACGGCGGGCGTCGGCGACGAGGGACTGCGGCGAGTAGAACCCCATCGGCTGCGCGCGCAGCAGGCCCGCACAGAACGCCGCCGGATGATGCAGCTTGAACCATGCGGAATAGAACACCAGGGCGGCGAAACTCTGCGAATGACTTTCGGGGAAACCGAAATTCGCGAAGGCATAGAGCTTCTCGTAGATGCGGTCGGCAACGTCGCCGGTGATGCCGTGCCGCTCGCGCATGCCGTCGTAGAGCCGGCCGCGCAGCCGTTCCATCTTCGCGGTGGAACGCTTGGCCCCCATCGCGCGCCGTAACCGGTCGGCCTCGGCGGCCGTGAACCCGGCGGCGTCGACAGCCATCTGCATCAGCTGTTCCTGGAACAGCGGGACCCCGAGGGTGCGTTTCAGGGCCTTCTCGAGGCAGGGGTGGTCGTAGGTGACGGGCTCGAGCCCGTTGCGGCGCCGGATGTACGGGTGCACGGACCCGCCCTGGATGGGACCGGGCCGGATGAGCGCCACCTCGACCACCAGGTCGTAGAAGACGCGCGGCTTCAGGCGCGGGAGGGTGGCCATCTGCGCGCGGGACTCGACCTGGAACACCCCGACGGCGTCGGCACGGCGCAGCATCTCGTACACCCCCTCCTCGGCGAGGTCGAGACGAGCGAGATCCACCGTGATCCCCTCGTGCTCGGCGACGAGGTCGATCATGTAGTGCAGCGCGGAGAGCATGCCCAGTCCGAGCAGGTCGAACTTGACCAGTCCCGCGGCCGCGCAGTCGTCCTTGTCCCACTGCAGCACGGTGCGGCCCGCCATGCGGGCCCATTCGACGGGGCACACGTCGGCGACGGGACGGTCGCAGATCACCATCCCGCCGGAGTGGATGCCGAGATGGCGCGGCAGGCCCTCGACCTGGGCGGCGAGCTCGAGGACGGGCGGGGGGATGTCGGTGTCGGTCTCCTGTTCCAGGCCGTGCCACCGGGTGACCTGCCGGCTCCAGGCGTCCTGCTGGCCCTGCGCATAGCCGAGGGCCCGCGCCATGTCGCGGACGGCGGACTTGCCGCGGTAGGTGACGACGTTGGCGACCTGGGCGGCGTGCATGCGCCCGTACTTGGCGTAGACGTGCTGGATGGCTTCCTCGCGGCGGTCTGATTCGATGTCGATGTCGATGTCGGGGGGGCCGTCGCGCTCCGGGGAGAGGAATCGTTCGAAGAGCAGCTCGTTGCGGACCGGGTCGACGTTGGTGATGCCGATGGCGTAGCAGACGGCGGAGTTGGCGGCCGAACCTCGCCCCTGGCAGAGGATGTCGTTGTCCTTGCAGAAGGTGACGATGTCGTGCACCACGAGGAAGTAGCCGGGGAAGTTCAGCCGGCCGATGACGTCGAGTTCGTGCTCGATCTGCCGGTAGGCCGCCGGGTTGTCCTCGGGGGCGCCGTAGCGGTGCCGCGCCCCGCTCAGGGCGAGTTGGCGCAGCCGGCTGAGTTCGGTGTGCCCCTCGGGTACGTCGAACGGGGGTAGGTTCGGGGCGATGAGCCGCAGGTCGAAGGCACAGTCGCGGGCGAGTTCGGCGGCACGACGGACGGCGCCGGGGTGGGCGGCGAACAGTCGTGCCATCTCGGCGCCGGAACGCAGGTGGGCGCCACCGGTCGGGAGGAGCCGCCCCGCGGCCTCGTCGAGACTCTGCCGGTCGTGGATGGCGGCCAGGGCCGTCGCCAGACGCCGGCGGTGCGGCGTGGCGTAGTGGGCCGCCGTGCTGGCGATACACGAAAGGCCTTGATTGTCGGCAAGTTCCGCGAGCAGCGCGTTGCGCTCGTCGTCCTCGGGGAGGCCGTGGTGAGTGAGCTCGACCGTGACACGATCGGCGCCGAAGCGCTCGACGAGGTCGCGCAGTGCCGTCCCCGCCGCCTCGGGCCCCCCGACCTCGAGTGCCCGGCGGACGTGTCCGCGGCGGCAGCCGGTGAGAATCTGCCAGTGCCCGCCGGCCGCACCGGTGAGCGCGTCGTAGTCGTAGCGGGGCCTGCCCTTCTCCCCGCCCGCCAGGTGCGCGGCGGCAATCTCGCGGGACAACCGCCGATACCCCTCCTGCCCCCGCGCAAGGACCAGCAGGTGCGTCTCGTCCGCCGATCCGGCATCGAGGGAGAGCTCGGCACCGAACACGGTACGCATCCCCAGCTCGCGGGCGGCCTCGGCGAAGCGCACGACGCCGTAGAGGCCGTCGTGATCGGTGAGCGCAACGGCTTCGAGGCCGAGACGCACCGCCTCCTCCACGAATTCCTCGGGGCCGGAAGCGCCGTCGAGGAAGCTGAACGCCGAGTGGGCGTGCAGTTCGGCGTAGGGCACGGTAGGCCCGTCGGGCGGCCGGACACGCGGTTCGTACTCCCCCCGGGTGCGCGACCAGGCGGGACTGTCGCTGCCGTCACCGGGGAACTCCACGTCGCGCCGGGGCCGGCCCGACAGCACGCGTTCGAGCTCCGACCAGGTCGGCGGGCCACTCCCCCACCCCATCCGTCACCGCCTTCGGGTCGACCTCCTGCGCTCATCGTACATATGTTCGATTGGCCGGCCGACCACCCGCGGACGACGGTCACCGCCGCAGTTCCGCCGACGTCTCCAGCCGCCCCAGTTTGTGTGGGTTGTTGATCGCGTAGAGGCGGGTGATCCGGCCGCCCTCGACCACCAGACTCACTGCAGCGGCAGCGCCCTCGACCTCGAATCGTGCGCCCGGCATCCCGTTGAGCCAGGTGCCGGCCGCCACGAAGCCCGGGGCCTTGGCCAAGCGGATCAGCAACGCCGCCAGTTTCTCGGCTCCGGCGATCGGCTTCCGGGCAGCCGGCACCACCCCGCCGCCGTCGGCGATCGCCACCACGTCCGGGGCGAGCACCTCCATCAGAGCCTGCATGTCCCCCGTCGAGAGGGCAGTCATGAACGTCTCGACGACTGCCAGCTGCTCGGCCGGGTCCACCCGCATCCGCGGCCGCCGCGCCGTGACATGCCGGCGGGCACGGTGCGCGATCTGCCGGACCGCGGCCGGGGTCTTACCCACCACCTCGGCGATCTCGTCGTACGGCGTATCGAACACCTCACGCAGCACGAACACTGCCCGCTCGACCGGACCGAGGGTCTCCAGCACGGTGAGCATCGCGATCGAGACGCTCTCGGCGAGCTCGGCGTCCTCGGCCACATCGGGACTGGTGAGCAGCGGCTCGGGCAGCCATTCCCCGACGTACTCCTCGCGTTGCCGCGCCAGTGCCCGCAGCCGGTTGAGCGCCAGCCGAGTGACGATCCGGACCAGATAGGCCCGTGCGTCCCGCACCTCCGTCCGGTCCACGTCGGCCCACCGCAGCCACGTCTCCTGGACGACGTCCTCGGCGTCGGCAGCAGAGCCGAGCATCTCGTAGGCGACGGTGAAGAGCAGGTTGCGGTGGGCGACGAACGGGTCGTCGGTCATGCCTTCGACGCTACGGCGAGCGGCGCGAGGTTGCAGGCGGCGGAAAACCCCTGCGACTCGATGCCGAGTGCAGTGTTGGAGCGGGTCATGAAGTTCGTCAGCGCGATGTACGCGGTCAGCTCCACCATCGCGGCCGGACCGAGCGCCTCCAGCAGCCGGGCCGACAACTCGTCGGTGACCGTCGGCGGGGTCTGCGTCATCGCCTCGGCGTACTCCATGACGTCGCGCTCCAGCGGCGTGAAGACATCCGACTCGCGCCACCGCGGCACCTCACGCGCCTTCGCCACGTCCAGCCCCTTGTTGTGGGCATGGAAGTAGCCGAGGTCCAGACAGAAGCTGCATCCGACCAGGCTGGCCACCGCCATGTGGGCGAACGACTTCAGGTTCTCGTCACACCGGTCCCACTTCTGAATCCGGCGACCGACCCCGAAGCTGAAGTTCAGCACTTTCCGGTTGTGCCACATCACCCCCACCGCCTCGGGCACGTCGCCGAGCATCCTTCGGGACATCCGCTTGACGAGCGCGCCGTAGATGCCGGTCAGCTCCGCCTTCGGGATCCTGGTGCTGCTGGTCATGATTCCTCCTTCGGTTATGTGCTCTCGGCATGGAGACACCGGCCACGAATCGAATGTGACATCCGAGCCGGAAATCGTTGCCGCGGACGGCCGAACCGAGGAGGACGAATATGCACGCGGCCGGCGGCAAGCCGATCGAACCACCGCGAAGAGGACACCATCGAGCACCTCATCGCCCGGGTTCGCGCCGGACAAGGCCGCCAGGCCGTCGAGGACTCGCCGAAGGAAGCCGCCGAACCCCACCGCTTGTTCCCTGGGTGGTCCGTCACCGCCGATGCGGTGAGGACTTGCCGGCGGCGACGGGGTTGTGCGCCGGATAGGCGTGGACGAGCGCAGTGGACAGTTTCGGCACCGCATGGGTGAGGGTGTGTTCGGCCTCGTGCGCCAACCGGTGCGCGTCGGCCAGGCTCGTGTCGGCATCGATGTCGAGTTCGACGTCGGCATGCAACCGGTGCCCGATCCACCGCATCCGCACACTGCGCACGCTGCGCACGCCGGGCTCTTCGGACAACGATCTTTCGGCGGCATCGACGAGTTCGGGATCGATCCCGTCCATCAACCGGCGGAACACATCCCGCACCGCGGTGCGCAGGACCACGAGGATCGCGACGGTGATGACCAGTCCGACGATCGGGTCGGCCAGCGGGAACCCGAGGGCCACGCCGCCGGCGCCGAGCAACACGGCCAGGGAGGTGAAACCGTCGGTGCGAGCATGCAGCCCGTCGGCGACCAGAGCGGCGGAGCCGATCCGGCGGCCGACGCGAATGCGGTAGAGCGCGACGAGTTCGTTGCCGACGAATCCGACGAGCCCGGCCAGGGCGACCCATCCGAGTTGCTGGATCGGGACGGGGTTGATCAGCCGACGCACCGCCTCGACCCCGGCGACCACCGCGGACAGGGTGATCATCGCGACCACGAACAGCCCGGCCAGGTCCTCGGCCCGCCCGAACCCGTAGGTGTAGCGACGGGTGGCGGCCCGGCGGCCGAGCGCGAACGCGATCCACAGCGGAATCGCCGTCAACGCGTCGGAGAAGTTGTGCACCGTGTCCGCGAACAGCGCGACCGACCCGGAGACGGCGACGACAGCCAACTGCGCGACCGCGGTGACAACCAGCGCGACCAGGCTGATCTTGACCGCCCGGATACCGATTTCGCTGGACTCGAGCGCGTCGTCGACACTGTCCGCCGCGTCGTGGCTGTGCGGAGCGAACACCTCCCGCACCGCGGCACCCCACCGGCCACCGCGTTCGTGCCCATGCCCACGACCGTGGCTGTGGCTGTGGGTGTGGGTTGGCGGTTTCGGCGCGTGGCTCATGCTCGGCCACCTTCCGTGCGTGCCGGTGCGGGATCGACGCCTCGCTCGGCATGCAGAATCCGCAGATCGTCGCCGGTGCGGTGATGACCGGGAACGCCGGGCCCGGCATGCTCGGCATTGAACACCGCGTCGGTCACCAGTTGGCGGACGTGATCGTTCTCCAACCGGTAAATCACCTGGGTGCCCTCCTTCCGAGTGCGCACCAGCCGCGCCATCCGCAGCTTCGCCAGATGTTGCGACACCGACGGGGCGGGCTTCCCCACATGCTCGGCAAGGTCGTTGACCGACAACTCTCGATCCACCAACGCCCACAACACCTGGACTCGAGTGGAATCGGCCAGCATACGGAAGACCTCGACCACGAGATCGACCTGATTGCTCGGCAACCGCCGCCGACATGAATCATTATCTGCATTCATACGCAGATAATATCCAATACGGGTGATGGACTCCATGGAAGCGCAAGACGCCTCTTGACAACTACCCTGCACAAGCGGACATCAACGGGCGCCGACAGATCGAGACCGACCAGCACCGAGGGCGCCGATCACGAGGTCGACCGCCCACCGACGCAGATGCACTAACGAAACCGGACGATTGGTTTTTCGATGGTACGCTGAGAGCGCCTCCAGGGACAGACCTCCGGGACGTGGCGTGCGCCGCGGCACGGACGGGCCTCTGGTTGCACCGCAGGGAGCGGAGGGTGAGGTTCCGTTCGGGCAGGCTCGGGGGGCCGGCCCGAACGGAACACCCCCGTCCGCACCTAGGTCACGCACGCTGTGGGGGCGGACAACGAAGCGAGGAGTGGTGATGCCCCGGGACTCCGTCGGTGCACCGACCGTCGAATCGGCAGCGGCCCCGGCCGACGCGAACGCGCCGGCCGCGGCTTCCCCTGCCGGGCGCCCGGCCCAGCAGCGCGCGATCCGGACACGACAACAGATCCTCCTCGCCGCCGCGCAGTTGTTCGCCGACAACGGCATCCACGGCACGGCCCTGGCAGAGGCCGCAGCCTCGGCCGAAGTGACCAAGGGCGCACTGACCTTCCACTTCCCCACCAAGGACGCCTTGGTCCAGGCGTTGATCACCGAACAGGAACAGCGCACCCTCGCCACGATCGGCGCGGTCCTGCACACCGACGCCCCGGCGCTCGAGCAGCTGGTCGCGCTCACCCATGCGCTGGGCCGGTTGTTCACCGAAGACCTGATCGTCCAGGCCGGATTGCGGCTGACCGGCGAATACGAACGCGCCGATCCCGAGGCGTACCGAGGCTGGATCACAGTGTTCGAGAGCCTGTTCCGACGCGCCGCAGCCGAAGGCGAGCTGAGCACCCGACTGCACCCGACAGCGCACGCCCGGTTCCTCGTCTCCGCCGTCGCCGGGGTGTATCTCCTGTCGATGGTCCTCGCCGGCCGCGCGGACCTCGAGGTCCGCCTCGACCAGATGTGGGAGCTGTTGCTGCCCGGCATCGTCCGTGCCGACCGGCACGACCGGATCCCGGTGATCCGCACAGCACGCTGACGCTTTTCTCCTACCCGTCGGCGACGGGGCGGTAGGTGCAGACGTGCACGCCCGTCCCGCTGGTGACCGTGGAGACCAGCGCGAGCGTGCGCTGCACACCGTCGCCCGGGAAGATCGTCTTTCCGCCGCCGAGGATCACCGGCTCGATCATGAGCCGCAGCTCGTCGACCAGCCCTTCGTGGAGCAGGGTCCGGACGAGAGTGGGGCTTCCCATGACCATCAGGTCGCCGCCGTCGGTCTCGTGCAGCTTCCGCACGGCTGCGACGACCTCGTCGCCGGGGATCAGCGTGGTGTTGTTCCACGTCAGATCCGCGTCCCGCAACGTCCGGGACACGACGTACTTCGGGACGGCGTTCATCCGATCCGCGAACGGGTCGCCCGCCCGCTCGGGCCACGCCGCGGCCATCGTCTGCCACGTGCGCCGCCCGAACAGCAGGGCCCCGGTACGGCCCATCGCCTCGTCGATGGCCGCCCCCATCACCTCCTCGTCGAAGAACGGGAACGACCAGCCGCCGTGGGCGAAGCCCCCGTCGGTGTCCTCCTCCGGTCCACCCGGCGCCTGCACGACGCCGTCCAAGCTCATGAACTCACTGACCACGATGCGCACGGGACTCGCTCCTGTTCCTCGACGGGGTGTACAGCGATACAGACCATCGCGTCACCCCGAAATCATCGCCTCTCCCGTCCCTCGTGCGCACCTTCGGCCTCGAACCGGGAGGAACTCGCGACGAGAAGGCGGTTCCCGCGGCATCGGCCGAGTAGCACGCCCGGCGACCGCCCGCTCGTCGCAGGAACCTCCCGTTCGGTCCGCCGAGTACCCAGGCGCGCCGGTCCCCTTCGGGGTTGTCCCCCATTCCGATTTCCGGTGTGCGCCCGGATGTGCCGCCGCGCCCGCCCCAGCAGTATCGATCTCGTGAAGCGGGTACTGCTGCAACTGTCCGGCGCCGTCGTCGCCGTGATCGTCCTCGTCACCGCGATTGCTGCCGGCGTCGTCGTGCACGCCTGGAACTCGACGGTGGTCGACACCACCGGGCAGGTCACCTTCGACCGTCCGCTGAACATCCCACCGCTCGCGGACAGCACGGTCACGCCCGACGGGGTCCGCGTGTTCGATCTGACCATGCAGCGCGGCACCACGGACATCGGTCGCGGTCCCGGTACCCGGACCTGGGGTGTCAACGGGTCGTACCTCGGGCCGACGCTGCGTGCCGGGCGCGGCGAGCAGGTGCGGGTGAACGTCACCAACGATCTCGGCGAGACCGGCACCCTGCACTGGCACGGCATGCACCTGCCGGCCGCGATGGACGGCGGCCCGCACCAGCCGATCGCCCCGGGGGCGACGTGGAGTCCGCAGTGGACGATCGACCAACCCGCCGCAACGCTGTGGTATCACCCGCACCCGCACGGCGCCACCGCCGACCACGTCTACCGCGGGGTCGCCGGGATGTTCCTGCTCGACGACCCGGCCGGCGGCCCGTCCCTCCCCGATCGATACGGGATCGACGACATCCCACTCGTGGTGCAGGACAAGCGGTTCGACGGCGACCAGCTCGACACCGGCGGGCCGATGTTCGCCGCCGTCGGTCTCCTCGGCGACGAGATCGTCGTCAACGGCACCCCGCGGCCCTACCTCGACGTCGCCACCGAGCGGATCCGACTGCGGCTGCTGAACGCCTCCAACGCCCGCGTCTATAACTTCTCCTTCGACGCCGGCCTGCCGTTCCTGCTCATCGGCACCGACGGCGGCCTGCTCGAACGTCCGGCGCCGATGCGCCGCATCCAGCTCTCCCCCGGCGAGCGCGCCGAGATCGTCGTCGCGTTGCCCGCGGGCACGACGACCGTGCTCCGCAGCACGGCGCCGGACCTGGGCGCGGACTTCTGGCAGACCCGGTTCTCCGGCGGTGACGACGAGTTCGACGTCCTCGAACTGCGTGCCGCGCGGACCCTCGCGCCCAGCGCGCCGGTGCCCGGGGAACCGACCACCCCCGAGGATCTCGGCACACCCACCGTCACGCGACGCATCGATCTCACCGGCTCCGGCACCATCGACGGCCGCGAAATGGACATGGCGCGCCTCGACCAGACCGTCGCCGCCGGCGCCACGGAGGTGTGGGAGGTCCGCAACAGCAGCGGCGCGATCCACAACTTCCACATCCACGGCACGAGCTTCCGCGTCCTCGGCGACGGCCATCCCGCGCTGTCCGGCCCGAAGGACACCGTATACATCGCGCCGGGGCACACCGTCCGGCTGCTGATGCGGTTCGCCGGCCGCCCCGGCCCGGCGACGCCGTACATGTACCACTGTCACCTGCTCCGGCACGAGGACAACGGCATGATGGGACAGTTCGTCGTCGTTGCCCCGGGCGAGGAGCCGAACGTGCCGCACGAACCGGCCGCCCACACCGCAGTCCACGAGTAGCGTGCGTCCCATGACGTCCGCGATCCGGATCGAGGGACTGGTCAAGCGATTCGGACGATTCACCGCGCTCGACGACCTCGATCTCGAGGTCGCCACCGGCGAGGTGCACGGCTTCCTCGGCCCCAACGGCGCCGGCAAGTCCACCACGCTGCGGGTCCTGCTGGGACTGCTCCGCCCGGACGCCGGGCACGTCGAACTGCTCGGCGGCGACCCCTGGCGCGACGTGGTGAGCCTGCACCGGCGGCTCGCCTACGTGCCCGGCGACGTGAGCCTGTGGCCCGGCATGACCGGCGGCGAGGCCGTCGACCTGCTCGGCCGGTTACGCGGCGGGCTCGACCGGCGCCGCCGCGCGGACCTGCTCGACCGGTTCGAACTCGATCCGACCAAGCGCGGCCGCACCTATTCGAAGGGCAACCGGCAGAAGGTCGCGCTCGTCGCGGCGCTGGCCTCGGACGTGGAGTTGTTGCTGCTCGACGAGCCGACCGCGGGGCTCGATCCGCTCATGTCCGCGGTGTTCCACGACGAGATCGCCCGGGAGAAGCAGCGCGGGCGAACGGTCCTGCTGTCGAGTCACATTCTCAGCGAGGTCGAGGCGCTCGCCGACCGGATGAGCATCATCCGCGACGGCCGGGTCGTCGAGACCGGCACCCTCGAGGACATGCGCGCGGACCTGCGGTCCACCATCGACGCGGTCCTCGCCGCGCCCGTGACCGACCCGACGGCGCTGACGGCGCTGCCCGGGATCCACGACGTGCGGATCGACGGCCCGCGCGTGCACTGCGCGGTCGAGCACGGCCGCGCCGGCCCGGTGCTCGCCGCGCTGGGCCGCTACGACATCCGCAGCGTCACCGTCTCGCCGCCGTCGCTCGAGGAGCTGTTCCTGCGGCACTATCACCGGCACGGCCGGGACGGGCAGGCCCCGACGTGACGGCATCGTTGACGGGGATGCGGCCGCTGCTGCGGGCCACCGCCGAGCAGGACCGCGGCAACGTCGCGCCGTGGATCGTGCTCATCACGGCGCTGTCGGTGTCGTCGGTCCTCGCCTACAGCTGGGTGTTCCCGGACGCGGCGAGCCGGCGCACCCTCGATGCCACGCTCGGCGCGAACCCGGCTCTGCGGGTCGTGTTCGGTCCGGCTCGCGACCTGACGTACGCGGACGGGTTCAACGCGTGGCGGGCCGGGGCGCTCGGCGCGTTCTTCGCGGCCCTGATGGCGATCCTGGCCGTCACCCGCAACAGCCGCGCGCACGAGGATTCGGGCCAGGCCGAGCTCATCGCCTCCGGCGTCGTCGGCCGCCAGGCCCGGCTGGCGACGGCCGTCGCCTGGGCGGCGCTGGCCTCCGTCGCGCTCGGTGTCGTCTGCGCGGGCGCAACGATCCTCGTCGGCGGCGGTGTCGCCAACTCGATCACGCTGGCCGCGACGTTCACCGCGTCCGGGCTGGTGTTCGGCGCCCTCGCGGCGGTCACCGCCCAGCTCGGCTCCTACGCCCCCACTGCCAATACCCTCGCGATCGGGATCCTCGGAGCCTGCCTGCTGATCCGCGCCTACGTCGACGTGACCACTCCGGACGGATGGGCGATCTGGACGACCCCGCTCGGCTGGATGCAGCAGGTCCGTCCCGCGTCGGGAAACGACTGGTGGCCGCTGGCGGCCTGCCTGACGCTGACGGCGGTGCTGCTGCTGGTCGCGTTCGTCGTACAGGCGCGACGGGACTTCGGAGTCGGCGTGATCGCGCCGTCACCCGGGCCTGCGGAGGGCGGCGCGGGGACGAGCGTGTGGGGCCTGGCGCTGCGGCTGCACCGCGGTGCGCTCGCTGCGTGGGCGACGGTGTTCGTGGCGCTCGGGGTGGTGTTCGGATTCATGTCCACCACGTTCGCCGATGTCTTCGCCGACAATCCGGCGCTCGGATCGTTGCTCGGGAGCGGCCGCGGCTCGCTCGTGTTCGGTTTCGTGGTGACGATGCTGCAGCTGATGGGCATCGTCGCCGCGGTGTTCGGGGTCCAGGTGATGATGCGGCTGCGCGCCGAGGAACTGGCGCTGCGGGTCGAACCGGTGCTGGCCGGGGCGCTGACCCGGACCCGGTACTTCGCGTCGCACGCCGGGATCGCGCTGCTCGCCCCCGCGGCGGCGCTGCTCGTGGGCGCGACGCTGTTCGCGTACGTCTCGTCGGCGCGGGGTGGACAGATTCCGGCCGGGGATCTGATCCGGCAGGCGCTCGTGACGATTCCGGCGGTGTGGGTGCTGGTCGGGCTGGCGGTCGCGGTGATCGGCGCCCGGCCCCAGGCGCGGATGCTCGGCTGGCTCGGTGTGGTCGCCGCATTCGCGCTGACGATCCTGGGGCCGCTGTTCCGGTTGTGGAACTGGATCCTGGGGATCAGTCCGTTCCGGCACGTGCCGGTGGTGACGGCGGCGCCGCCGCAGTGGCTCGGGTTCGCCGTGCTCACCGCCGTGGCCGCGCTGTTCGTCGCGGCGGGGTTCGCGGGGTTCCGGCGCCGGGACGTCGGCTGAGGACCGGACGCCACTACAGTCGCGGAGCATCGGGTCGTCACCGCGAACGGAGCACACCACATGAACCGTTGGTCCACATTCGTCGTCGACCGGCGCTGGTGGGTGCTCGGCTTGGCCGTCCTCGTCGTCGTGCTCGCCGGGGTCTGGGGCACCGGGGTGTTCGGCCGGCTCTCGCAGGGCGGGTTCTACGACCCCGGCAGCGAATCGGCCGAGGTGCAGCGCATCGTGGACGACAACTTCGGTCCGCAGACCGCCGACATCATCGCGATCTACACCCCGCCGCCCGGGCGCACCGTCGCCGACATCGGACCCGAGGTGACCGCGGTGCTCGACCGGTTCGCCGCCGAGGTTCCCACCCATGCGGTCGACTCCTACTGGTCGGCCGCGCCGCCGGCGAAGCAGCTGCTGCTGGCGAAGGACGGCGGCAGCGCGGCGGCGGCCGTCACCCTCGAGCCCGGCTCGGAGATCACCGTCACCACGTTCCAGGGCCTGCTGCCGAAGCTCGAGGTCCCCGGCGTCGACGCGCAGTTCGCGGGGAACTCGGTCGTCGGCGTCGCATTCACCACCCGGCTCGAGCGCGACCTGTTGTTCGCGGAGGCGATTGCGCTGCCGGTGACGTTGGTGCTGCTGGTGTTCATCTTCGGCGGTCTCGTCGCGGCGGCGGTCCCGGTGTTCGTCGGGGTCCTCGCCGTCCTCAGTGCCCTCGCCACGCTGCGCCTGCTCACGATGTACACCGACGTGAGCTCCTTCGCGCTGAACGTCACGTCCCTCATCGGGCTGGGCCTGGCGATCGACTACGGGCTGTTCATCGTCAGCCGCTTCCGGGAGGAACTCGACTCGGGTGCCGACCCGGCGACCGCGACCCGTCGCACCGTGCTCACCGCGGGCCGCACGGTGCTGTTCTCGGGGCTGCTGCTGATGTGCGCGTTCGCCGGAATGCTCGTCTTCCCGCAGGCGCTGCTGCGCTCGCTGGGCCTCGGCGCGATCGCCGCGGTGCTCAGTGCGGCGGTGCTCTCGCTCACCGCGATCCCCGCGCTGCTGGCGATACTCG
>NZ_PCZU01000242.1:0-4290 GCF_002887785.1 Rhodococcus sp. ENV425 | reverse complement strand
GGGAGGGCGCGGCGCGGCGGGGCGAGGCCCGGGCCCGGCGCTTCTGGGGGGCGGTGGTGACGAAGGTGATGCGCCGGCCGGCGCTGGTCGCGGTGACCATCACCGCCGGCCTGCTGCTGCTCGCCACGCCGCTGTTGCGCGCCTCCTTCGGGGAGATCGAGTACACGGCCTTGCCGGCGGGCGACCCGGCGCGTGCCGCCACCCAGACGCTGCTCGACGAATTCCCCTCCACCGGCAACGGCGTCACGCTCGTGCTGAGGGGTGACGAGGGCTCCGGGCCCGCCCCGGCCGTGGTCACGTCGGTGTCCCGCGCGGCGGCGGACGTGGACGGCGTCGCGCAGACCGTCACCGTCGCCTCGCGGAACGACGTCGTGGTGCTGCAGGCGCTGTACGCACAGGGCGTGGAGGAGACGCCGCGGGCCGGCGAGATCGTCCGGGAACTGCGGGATCTGCCGCCCCCGCCGGGCACCGACCTGCTCGTCGGTGGCGGCCGGGCGATGGTCGACGACAGCAACGCCGCGATAGCGCGGTCGATGCCGGCAATGATCGCGATCATGGTGCTCTCGACCCTCGTGCTGCTGTTCCTGGCATTCGGGTCCGTGGTGCTGCCGCTCAAGGCGGTGGCGATGGCGGGCCTGAGCCTGGCGGCCACGTTCGGCGTGCTCACCTGGGTGTTCCAGCTCGGGAACGGAGCGGAGTTGCTCGGCGTGACCCCCAGCCCGCTGGAGCCGAGCTTCGTGGTGCTGATCCTGGCGGTGGTGTTCGGCCTGTCCACCGACTACGAGGTGTTCCTCATGTCGCGCATGGTGGAGGCACGGGCCGCCGGGGCGAGCACGGAGGAGGCGGTGCGGTTCGGCACCGAACGCACCGGCCGGGTGGTGACCTCGGCGGCGCTGCTGCTGATCGTGGTGACCGGCGCCTTCACGATCTCGGGCCTGTCGATCATGCGGTTCCTGGGTGTGGGGATGATCCTCGCGCTGATCATCGACGCGACGGTGGTGCGGATGCTGCTGGTGCCGTCGCTGGTCAAGCTGATGGGCGAGGCGAACTGGTGGGCGCCGGCGTGGATGAAGCGGGTGCACGCGAAGGTCGGCATCGGACACTAGAATCCGTTCTTACCTTGCAGTAGGTTCGGGCCATGGCCACGTACCTCGTCACGGGCGGCACCGGCTTCCTCGGCACGCACGTGCTCGGGCGACTGCTCGCGACCCACCCGGACGCCGACGTCCATGTGCTGGTCCGGCCGGCGTCGCTGCCGAAGTTCGAGGCCCTCTCCGCGCGCCTGGAGGGTGGGACCCGGCTGCACCCGCTGCTCGGCGATCTCACCGAGCCGGGACTCGGACTCGAGGCCGCGACGATTCCGCCGGCCGAGCACGTCCTGCACCTCGGCGCCATCTACGACCTCACCGCCGGAGAGGAGCAGGCCACCACGAACGTGGCGGGCACCCGCGCGGTGATCGCCCTCGCGGAGAAGCTGGGCGCGACCCTGCACCACGTCTCGTCCGTGGCCGTCGCCGGTGATCACCGCGGCACGTTCGCCGAGGACGACCTCGACCTGGGCCAGCACTTCCCGTCGCCCTACCACCGCACCAAGTTCGAGGCCGAGAAGGCGGTCCGGGCGAGCCGGGTGCGCCGGCGCATCTACCGGCCGTCCGCGATCGTGGGCAGCTCCACCACCGGCGAGATCGACAAGATCGACGGCCCCTACTACTTCTTTCCCGCCCTGGCCGCGCTGGCGGCGCTGCCGTCGCGGCTGCCGCTGGTCCTGCCCGACCTCGGCGACACCAACCTGGTGCCGGTCGACTACGTCGCGGCCGCGATCGTCGAACTGATGCATCGTCCCGGACTGGACGGGCGCACCTTCCACCTCGTCTCCCGCCCGCAACCGGTCCGCGAGGTGTTCGCGGCGCTGGCCGCCGCGGCCGGGGCCCCCGTTCCCGTCGCCGGCGTGCCCGGCGCGCTGGCACGTCCGCTGTTGTCGATCACCGCGCTTCCCGGCCTGAAGACCGCCCGACGCCTCGCACTGCGACGGACGGGCATCCCACCGGTCGTGTTCGGCCAGCTGACCTTCCCGAGCCGGTTCGCCGACCGCAGCACCCGGGAAGCCCTGCGCGGCAGCGGCATCACGCTGCCCGAGTTCGCCGGCTACGCCCCCGTGCTGTGGCGCTACTGGCGCGAGCACCTCGCCCCCGGCCGTGCCCGCCGCGACGATCCGCGTGGACCGCTCGTGGGACGGCACGTGCTGATCACCGGTGCCTCCTCGGGGATCGGACGGGCGAGCGCGATCGCCGCGGCCCGCGAGGGTGCCGTGGTCTTCGCCCTCGCCCGTCGCGCCGAGGCACTCGACGCAGTCGTCGCCGCGATCCGCGCGGGCGGCGGCAGCGCGTACGCGTATCCGTGTGACCTCACCGACCCGGCGGCGGTGGAGCGCACCGTGCAGGCGGTCCTCGCCGAGCACGACCACGTCGACATGCTCGTCAACAACGCGGGACGCTCCATCCGGCGCGGGCTGTACCACTCGACGGACCGGCTGCACGACTTCGAACGCACCATGGCGGTCAACTACTTCGGTGCGGTGCGGTTGACCCTGGCCCTGGTGCCGCACATGCGCGCACGGCGGTTCGGGCACATCGTGAACATCAGCACCGCCGGGGTGCAGGCCCGCACCCCGCGATACGCCGCGTACATCGCCTCGAAGTCCGCGCTCGAGGGGTTCGCCGACGTCGCCGCCTCCGAAACCCGGGACGACGGAATCACTTTCACCACCATTCACATGCCGCTCGTGCGCACCCCCATGATCGAGCCCAGCGGGGCGTACAACCCGGGTCCGGCGATCAGCCCGGAGGACGCCGCGCGGATGGTGGTCCGGGCCCTCGTCGAACGGCCCAAACGCATCGACGTGCCGATCGGCACCCTCGGCGAGCTCGGCGGCATCTTCGCGCCGGGCCTGCGGGACCGGATGTTCTCGCTCTACTACCACGCCTACCCCGACGCGCCCGCCGCGCGCGGCGAGCAGTGCGCCTCCGCCGACGCACCCCCGCAGCCGCGGGCGCTGCCCCGTCCGGTGCTGCCGAACCCTGCGGTGCTGCGCCGGATCGGCCGGCTACTGCCCGGCGTGCACTGGTGAGGCGGCTGCGCCGCCGGTGTGTCCTTCGGGCGGTCCCGGCCGCCCGAAGGACACACCGCACTAGAGCGCAGTTGTCTCCGTCGCCATCAGCGGTCGCACCGGCTTCGGATCGGCGCCGCAGCTGACCGGACGCGGCGGCAACTGCCGGGTCTCGACCTGCACGCGCCAGCGGCGACCGTCGCGGTGCCGCACCACCGTTCCGGCGTCGCCCTCGTCGACGACGAGCGCGTCCGCATCCGCGGGCACCTGCCCCCGCACCGCGATCTCGGCGACCTGCCCGGCCGCGGACCAGCTGCTGCGCCCCCGCAACCCCGGCAGATACACCTCGCCGCGAGCGGCGGCCGCCACGGCGTCCCGGCTCTGCGCGACGTCGAGCCGGCCGTAGGTGTAGCCCGTGGGCAGCAGGATCAGCGACGGGGCGAAGCGGTGCCCGCCGGTGTGCGAACACTCCCACACGTCGTCGCCGAACTCCGCAGCCAGCGCCGCCGCCACGGGGCGCCCCAGCACGGCACAGCACCGGTCCCGTTTGCCGTGGGCGCACACCAGCGCGACGGGCCGGTCCTGCGCACGGCCGAGGCCGGGCGCCGGGCCGGCGACGATGCGCGGGATCAGGTCGAGCAGTTCCTTCGGCTCCCCGACCTCCAGCCGCTCGCACCAGCTGCCGCCCGGATCGGAGCGGGCCAAGAGCACGGTGCGGCCGTCGCCGCGGCGGGCGGTGTCACGACCGGGCCGCCGGACGAACAGGAACCGCACTCCGACGGCGTCGGCCGCGGCCGAGATCTCGCCGGCGAGGCCGGGGCCGAGAGCGGTGCCGTCGAGGACGTCGCGCCCCCAGCCGGACGGCATCTCGAGGCACACCCAGCCGGGGGCGGTCGCCGCGGTGCCGGGCAGGGGCTCGTCCAGCGCGGAGGCCGCCGAGCAGGCAGGAGGAAAGGCAAGGCTCACCCGCCCATTGTGTCCGTCCGAGCTAGTCGTGGAAGCGACGGCCCTCCGCGAGCTGCTGCACGAAGGCCTCGATGCGGCGTGCCCGGGTCTCCGGGCGCTTCGCGGCCTGCAGCCGGTACACGATCGCGTACCGGTTGCGGCCGTCGAGCGTGTCGTAGAAGGCCTGCGCCGCGGGATTGCCCGCGAGGGCGTCGAGGAAGTCCTGCGGCACCTGCGCG
>NZ_PCZU01000241.1:86297-86697 GCF_002887785.1 Rhodococcus sp. ENV425 | reverse complement strand
CCAGAAGTAGATGCCGGCGTAGGTGGCGAAGGCGATGGTGCCGAACAGCACGTAGTGGAAGTGCGCCACGACGAAATAGGACTCGTGCAGCTGGAAGTCGAGCGGCGGGCTGGCGAGGATGACGCCGGACAGGCCGCCGAACAGGAAGGTGACGATGAAGCCGACCGAGAACAGCATCGGCGACTCGAATGTCAGCTGGCCCTTCCACATGGTGCCGATCCAGTTGAAGAACTTCACGCCGGTGGGCACCGCGATCAGGAACGTCATGAACGAGAAGTACGGCAGCAGCACGGCGCCGGTGGCGTACATGTGGTGCGCCCACACCGCGATCGAGAGCGCCGCGATGGCCAGGGTCGCGTAGACCAGACCCGAGTAGCCGAAGATCGGCTTGCGCGAGAAC
>NZ_PCZU01000241.1:66444-86287 GCF_002887785.1 Rhodococcus sp. ENV425 | reverse complement strand
CTCCGAGACGATGCCGAAGAACGGCAGCGCCAGCACATACACCTCTGGGTGACCGAAGAACCAGAACAGGTGCTGCCACAACATGACTCCGCCCGTTCCGGGGTCGAAGATGTGAGCGCCGAACTGGCGGTCGACGAACAGGGCGATCAGCGCCGCCGCGAGCAGCGGGAAGATCAGCAGGATCAGCAGCGAGGCGATGAAGGTGTTCCAGGTGAAGATCGGCATCCGGAACATGGTCATGCCGGGGGCGCGCAGGCACACGATGGTGGTGATGAGGTTGACCGCACCGAGGATCGTGCCGAGACCGCCGACGGTGAGTCCGAGGATCCACAGGTCGGCACCGACGCCGGGCGAGTGCAGCGAGTTCGTCAGCGGCACATACGCCGTCCACCCGAAATCGGCCGCGCCCCCGGGGGTGAGGAAGCCGGTGGCGGCCATGAGCCCGCCGAAGACGTAGAGCCAGAAGCCCACCGCATTGAGTCGGGGAAAGGCCACGTCCGGAGCGCCGATCTGCAGCGGCAGCAGATAGTTGGCGAAGCCGAAGAACACCGGAGTCGCGTACAGCAGCAACATGATCGTGCCGTGCATGGTGAACAGCTGGTTGTACTGCTCGTTGGACAGGAACTGCAGGCCGGGCACGGCGAGCTCACCACGGATGAGCAGCGCCATGAGGCCGCCGATGAGGAACCACGCGAAGGCCGCCACGATGTACATCACGCCGATGACCTTGTGGTCGGTGGAGGTGACGACCGTGAGGATCGTCGAGCCCTTCGGGCGGCGGGTCGGAGGATACGGCCGCTGCGCGTCCGGCCTCCTCAGTATCGGCGCGACATCAACCATGACCACGACTCCTGACTTCGGCCCCACCGTCGTCCGGGTGGGGCATCGAGCTCCGACCTGCTGCCGCGAGAGGGTGGATCCGCGTCCTCCCGTTCGGCCGACGAGACGGCGGCGCAGGCGTTCGTCCCGGAACGGAGCGGAGCCGTCGACCGTCGGCGCGCTGACTCTTGCACCGCGGCATCGGCATCGGCAATGAGACGTGGAGCACGTCCGCGGGGCGGCGAAGGCCCGGCGGCGGGTGTCGGCAACGGCCGCTGCGCCCGGACAGACGGGACGGGCGCGGGAGCCGAGGCGGTAGTCGATCGGGTCGAAAGGTACTGATCAACAGGTTGTTCCACAGGTGTGGACATGCTCGTGCGCAGGCGAGCCGGGCGGTGCGGGCACCGACCGTACACCGGCGGGACCGGGAGCGCTCCCTCGACTCTGTCGCCGTCGGCGGGACCGAGGACTCGGAGAAAGGGCCCAAAGTCTCCCGCCGACTGTGCCCATCGGCCGGAGCACTCCGGCGCCCAGCGAGGGACCGAGTGGCCGGGTCGGCCGGGCACCTCGTCCCGTGCCGCTCGACGGGTCGCTCGGCCGTCCGGAAAACCACTTCCTGCAAGATATCCGGTCCGGGACCTTGGTCCCGGACCGACCGGCACTCGGCCTCTTACCGTCAGTCGTCGAAGATGATGACCTGACGCACGGCCAGCCCGTCGGCGAGCTGGTCCATGGCCTCGTTGATGCGCGACAGGGGGATCCGTGCGGAGATCAGTTCCTCCACCGGGAGCCGGCCCTCCCGCCACATCCGCGCGTACTGGGGGATGTCGCGGCGCGGCACGGCCGAACCGAGGTAGCTGCCGACGATCGTGCGTGCCTCCGCGGTCACCGTCAACGGGGAGATCGCCGCCGTCGCGGTCGGCGCGGGCAGGCCGACCGTCACGGTCGTGCCGCCGGGCGCCGTGAGACCGAACGCGGTCTCGAACGCCCGTGCACTGCCGGCACACTCGATGACGTACCGGGCCTTGACGCCCCGCTCCACCGCCTCGGCCGGCGTGTAGGTTTCGTGTGCTCCCAGCTCGCGGGCGCGGGTGAGCTTGTCGTCGAGGGTGTCGATCGCGACGATGCGCGAGACGCCCTGCGCGACGGCCGTAAGGGGGGCGGCCATGCCGACCCCGCCGAGGCCGACGATCGCGACGCTGTCCTGCGGCCGCGGCCGGGCCGCATTGAGAACGGCGCCCCCGCCGGTGAGCACGGCACAGCCGAGCACCGCGGCGACGTCGGGCGGCACGTCGTCGTCGACCGCGACGGCCGACGCGCGGTCGATCACCGCGTGCGTCGCGAAACCCGAGACCCCGAGGTGGTGGTGCACCGGGTGGCCGTCGCGGTGCAGGCGACGGCCGCCGTGCAGCAGTTCCCCGGCGTTGTTGGTGGCGGACCCGGTCGTGCAGGGCAGCCGGCCGTCCTCCGCGCAGCTGTCGCACGCCTCGCATCTCGGCAGGAACGACATGACCACCCGCTGCCCCACCCGGAAGTCGTCGACGGAGGAGCCCACCTCGACGATGCGGCCGGCCGCCTCGTGCCCGAGCAGCATCGGTACGGGGCGGACCCGGTTGCCGTCCACGACGCTCAGATCGGAGTGGCACACCCCGGCCGCCTCGATCTTTACCAGCAGCTCGGTCGGTCCCGGCGCGTCGAGCTCGAGTTCGGACACGCTGATCGGTTTCGACTCGGCGAACGGCCGCGGCCGGCCGATCTCCTCCAGGACTGCGCCGGTGATCCTCATCTGCCGATACTCCTCGGGTCCGCGGGACGGTTTCCGGATCCCACCGTAGGTCTCGTGCGGGAAGGTTGGTGGGCGTCGGCACCGATCGATGCGCCGTTTCGGACAGAAACAACGGTCGGGACGCGTGAAGATGTCCGATTTCCGGCACCCCGCGACGGGCGGTCCACCTGCCCCTCGGCGCGCGCCCACGCCGGGACGGTCGCACAATGATGCGATGCCGGACCGCGGATTCACCCACACCCAGCTCGCCGCGCGGGCTGCCTACCTGCTGCGCGGTAACGACCTCGGCACGATGACCAGTGCCGCCCCGAAGCTGTATCCGCACATGTGGAGCTGGGACGCGGCGTTCGTCGCGGTGGGGCTGGCCCCGTTGAGCGTCGAGCGGGCCGTCGTCGAACTCGACACCCTGCTCTCGGCGCAGTGGCGCAACGGCATGATCCCGCACATCGTGTTCGCGAGCGGGGTGGACGGTTACTTTCCGGGTCCGGCGCGCTGGGCCTGTACCGATCTCGCCGCCGCCGCGCCACTGGGCCCGCAGACGTCGGGCATCACCCAGCCGCCCGTGCACGCCATCGCGGTGCAGCGCATCCTCGACCACAGCCGCCGGCACGGCCGCAGCACCCGCGCCGTCGCCGAGGAGTTCCTCGACCGCCGCTGGCCCGACCTGGTGCGCTGGCACCGGTGGCTGGCCCGCGCCCGGGACCTCGACGGCAACGGCCGCATCGCGCTCTACCACGGTTGGGAATCGGGCATGGACAACTCGCCCCGGTGGGACGCGGCCTACGCGAACGTCGTCGCCGGCGCGGTGCCGACGTTCCGGCGCGAGGACCTCGCCCACGTCGGCGACCCGAGTCAGCGGCCGACGGACGCCGAGTACGCCCGCTACCTGTGGCTGCTCGAGGAGATGAAGGAAGTGCGCTACGACGACGACGCCCTGGCCACGGCCATGAGCTTCGCCGTCGAGGACGTGTTCGTCAGTGCCGTGTTCGCGCTCGCGTGCGACGTGCTCGCCGTCATCGGGGAGGAGCATTCGCGCCCGAACGCCGACGTCCGCGAGCTGCACGAGTACGCCGACCGGTTCCGCCGCGGCGTGCTCGACACCACCGATCCGCGCACCGGCGCCGCCAAGGACTTCGACCTGCGCAGCGGTCGCTGGATGGCCACCGACACGCTCGCGATGTTCGCGCCGTTGTTGTGCGGTGGCCTGCCCCGCGGCACCGAACGGGCCCTGCTGCGCACCTTCGAGGGCCCGAAGTTCTGCGGCCACCCCGACCTGCGCTACGCGGTGCCGCCGTCCACCTCCCCCGTCTCCCGGGATTTCCGTCCGCGCGAGTACTGGCGCGGGCCGGTGTGGCCGGTGATGACGTGGCTGTTCTCGTGGACGTTCGCCCGCCGCGGGTGGGCGGAGCGCGCTCACCTGCTGCGAGCGGAGGGTCTGCGGCAGGCCAGCGACGGCTCGTTCGCCGAGTACTACGAGCCGTTCACCGGCGAGCCGCTCGGCAGCATGCAGCAGTCGTGGACCGCCGCCGCGGTACTGGACTGGCTGGGGTGAGGCGGTGCCCCCCGCACCCGCACGGGACCGGGGGACACCACGGGACTCACAGCGCGCCGAGTGCCTCGCAGGCCTTGCGAACTCCCTCGCCGTAGGCCGGATCGGCCTGGGTGCAGTTGGCGATGTGCCGCTCGATCGTCGCCGCCGATGCCCCTGTGATGGCACGCGCGGTGTTCTCGAACAGCACGGTCTGCTGCTCGGCGGACATGCCGCGGAACAGGATTCCCGGCTGCTCGAAATAGTTCTCGTCGTCCGCCCGATGGTCGAACCGGTCCGCGACCGCGCCCACCGCGAGCGGCGGTTCGGCGTACTCGGGCTGCTCCCGGAAGCGGCCGTACGAGTTCGGTTCGATGCTCGGGACGCTGCCCTGGTTGCCGTCCACGCGCATCGCGCCGTCGCGGTGGAAGGAGTTCACGTGCGCGGCGGCCCGGGGGCAGTTCACCGGGATCTGGTGGTGGTTCACGCCGAGCCGGTAGCGCGCGGCGTCCCCGTACGAGAACAGCCGGCCCTGGAGCATCCGGTCGGGTGAGAACCCGATGCCGGGAACGATGTTCGCCGGGGAGAAGGCGGCCTGTTCGACGTCGGCGTGGTAGTTGTCCGGATTGCGGTTCAGTTCCAGCTCGCCGACCTCGATGAGCGGGTAGTCCTTCTTGGACCACACCTTGGTCAGGTCGAAGGGGTGGTACCGGTACGTCGCCGCGTCGGCCTCGGGCATGATCTGCACGTACAGCGTCCACTTCGGGTGGTTGCCGGATTCGATCGCCTCGTACAGGTCCCGCTGGGCGGATTCGCGGTCGCCGGCGATCACGGCCGCGGCCTCCTCGTCGGTGAGGTTCCTGATGCCCTGCTGGGTGCGGAAGTGGAACTTCACCCACGAACGGGTGCCCTCGGCATCGACGAACGAGAAGGTGTGCGAGCCGAATCCGTGCATGTGCCGGTAGCCGTCGGGGATGCCGCGGTCGGACATGACGATCGTGACCTGGTGCAGTGCCTCCGGCAGGTTGGTCCAGAAGTCCCAGTTGTTCTCGGGATCGCGCAGATTGGTCCGGGGGTCCCGCTTCACGGCGTGATTGAGGTCGGGGAACTTGAGCGGATCGCGGAAGAAGAACACCGGCGTGTTGTTGCCGACGACGTCCCAGTTGCCCTCCTCGGTGTAGAAGCGGACGGCGAAGCCGCGGATGTCGCGTTCGGCGTCGGCGGCACCGCGCTCCCCCGCGACCGTGGAGAACCGGACGAACACCTCGGTCTGCTTGCCCACGGCGGAGAACACCGCGGCCCTGGTGTGCCGGGTGATGTCGTGCGTGACGCGGAAGGTGCCGAATGCTCCGGAACCCTTTGCATGCATCCGTCGTTCGGGGATGACCTCGCGGTCGAAGTGCGCGAGCTTCTCGAGGAACCACACGTCCTGGAGCAGCATGGGTCCGCGCGCCCCGGCCGTGAGACTGTTCTGGTTGTCCGGCACCGGCGCGCCGGCGGCGGTGGTGAGTCCGTTGTGGTCGGTCATCGATCACTCCTGTCTGGTCACCCCGGGCTGGCGGGGCGAACGTCTCTGCGCTCAGCAGTGTTTCCTGAGGAGCGGTGTCCCGGTGTCTCAATTTGACACGGGTACTTGATATTCGGAATCAGAGGGTGATGCCGAACTCGCGGATCTTGCGGTAGATCGTCGCCCGCGACATGCCGAGCGCCTTCGCGGCCGCCGCCTTGTCGCCTCCGTGCAGGGCCAGTGCGTCCACGATCGCGTCCCGCTCGAGGGACTCGAGCCGGGTCAGGTTCCGGCGGGTCGTCGCCCGGCACTCGGCGGGCAGGTCGCCGATCTCGACGGTCCCCGAGCGCCGGCGCCGGTAGGTCTCCTCGAGGACGCTGCGCAGGTGGGTCACGTTCCCCTGCCACGACAGTCGCATGAGCTGGTTCGCCGCGGCCGGCGAGAGCGTGAGGTCGGTGGCGCCGGCGGCGTCGAGGAGGAAGCGCACCAGCTCGGGGACGTCCTCGAGATGATGGCGCAGCGGGGGAACGGAGAGCGTCTTCGGAAAGAGCCGGAGCAGGGAGTGGGTGTCGCTCTCCTCCTGCGGGGGTTGCATGGTCAGCGCCACCCACGGGTCGTCCGGAAGGGTGTCCGGCGTGACGGTCTGCAGGAGCTGGCCGAGACCGGCGAGATCGTCGTCGCCGAGCGCATGGGCGTGCAGCACCGCCAGGTCGGAGCCGCCCTCGAGCGTGGCCGACGCCTGCTCCAGCAGCTCCCCGCCGTCGACCGCGGCCGCGTCGAGCACCGCGAGGCCGCGGTCGCTCCGGACGTGCTCGTGCGCGGCCCGGATCAGCGCGGTCTTGCCGACTCCGGGCTCGCCGTCGAGCACGAGCCATTCCCGTCGCCGGCAGGCCTCGACGACGCCGTGGACGGTGTGCTGCCACTGCGCGCTGCGACCGGCCAGCGCGCGCAACGCCGGCTGCTTCGCGGCGCGCGGGCTCCGGGTCCGGGCGAGTTGCTCCTTGATCCGCACGACCCCGCCCGCGAGCCTGTCCTCGACGAAGGTCGGCTGGTAGGACAGCCGCGCCGTGATCCCGCTCGGCAGGTCGGCGAGCATCGTGAACGGTTCGGCCCGCCCGCGGGCGTCGCGGGTCCGGTCGATGATCGCGGCCTGGTCGCGTGAGTCGAACTGCTGCTGGGTCTGGGCGTTCATCATCAGGACCTCGTCGCCGACGGCGATGACCGGGCGACCCGAATGCTGGCAGGCCGCGTGGTAGTCGTGCAGGAGGGCCCGGTCCAGTTCGTTGGCCTCCTCGAGGATCCGTTCCCTGATGCGGGTGGCGGCCAGCTTGGCGAAGGACAACAGCAGCGAGTTCGTGTTCTCGGTCTTGGTGGTCAGGTCTACGACGCCGAGGAGTGTCCCGGTGATCGGGTGCGTCACCAGGGCCCCGGCGCAGGAGAACAACCGCAGGTGCCCGCTGTAGTGCTCGTCCCCCCGGATCAGCAGGGGTGCACCGACCTCGAGCGCGGTCCCGATGCCGTTGGTCCCCACCTGGGACTCGGCGTAGCGGAAGCCGGGAGCGAGGTCGACCCGGTCCAGGGCGGTCAGCAGCCCGCGGTCGCCGCCGTAGCGGCTGAGCACGGTGCCCTTGGCGTCGGTGAGGATCAGGGACACCGGCTCGTTCTCGATCTCCGCCGACAGCGCGGACAGCACCGGGCGGGCCGCGCGGGTGAGGACGGTGTCGACCGGGAGTGGTTCGACGTAGCCGGCGCTCGGGCGGTCCACGTCGACCTTCGCCGCCCGAGACCGCAGCCACGAGACCCGCAGCCAGTTCCGGACCCGGCGGTCGCCGGGATCGTCCGCGGCCTGATCGGCCGAGTGGAACGCCTCGCGTGCCTCCCGGAGTGACGTGTGGTCCTGGGAACTGCTTCGGCTGAATTCACCCACCTCGGTCTCCCGGTCGTCTGGAGTTGTCACGGGGACATTCTCATCGGGCCCTGCGTCCACAAGGGTAATTGTGCCGAATGTGACCTGCGTCTCACATTGAGACAGATCGGGGTGGCGCCCGCGGGTTGTATCTGCATCCACACCCCACCGTCCACGGCTGGCACCGAGCCGGCTCCCGATCCAGGAGGCGCACATTGAGTAGGCAGAGCCTGACCAAGGCCCATGCGAAGATCACCGAGCTGTCGTGGGAACCGACGTTCGCGACGCCGGCCACCCGCTTCGGCACCGACTACACGTTCGAGAAGGCCCCCAAGAAGGACCCTCTCAAGCAGATCATGCGGTCCTACTTCCCCATGGAGGAGGAGAAGGACAACCGGGTCTACGGCGCGATGGACGGCGCCATCCGCGGGAACATGTTCCGGCAGGTCCAGCAGCGCTGGCTGGAGTGGCAGAAGCTGTTCCTCTCGATCATCCCGTTCCCGGAGATCTCGGCGGCCCGCGCGATGCCGATGGCCATCGACGCGGTGCCCAACCCCGAGATCCACAACGGGCTCGCCGTGCAGATGATCGACGAGGTTCGTCACTCGACGATCCAGATGAACCTCAAGAAGCTCTACATGAACAACTACATCGACCCCGCCGGGTTCGACATGACCGAGAAGGCGTTCGCGAACAACTACGCGGGCACCATCGGCCGGCAGTTCGGGGAGGGCTTCATCACCGGTGACGCGATCACCGCGGCCAACATCTACCTGACCGTGGTCGCGGAGACGGCCTTCACGAACACCCTGTTCGTGGCGATGCCCGACGAGGCGGCCGCCAACGGCGACTACCTGCTGCCCACCGTGTTCCATTCGGTGCAGTCCGACGAGTCGCGGCACATCTCCAACGGCTACTCGATCCTGCTCATGGCGCTGGCCGACGAGCGGAACCGGCCGCTGCTCGAGCGGGACCTGCGCTACGCGTGGTGGAACAACCACTGCGTGGTCGACGCCGCGATCGGCACCTTCATCGAGTACGGCACCAAGGACCGCCGCAAGGATCGCGAGAGCTATGCCGAGATGTGGCGGCGGTGGATCTACGACGACTACTACCGCAGCTACCTCATCCCGCTCGAGAAGTACGGGCTGACCATTCCGCACGACCTCGTCGAGGAGGCGTGGAAGCGCATCACCGAGAAGGGCTACGTCCACGAGGTGGCCCGGTTCTTCGCGACGGGCTGGCCGGTGAACTACTGGCGGATCGACGCCATGACCGACGCGGACTTCGAGTGGTTCGAGCACAAGTACCCGGGCTGGTATTCCAAGTACGGCAAGTGGTGGGAGAACTACAACCGCCTCGCCTACCCCGGCCGCAACAAGCCGATCGCGTTCGAGGAGGTGGGATACCAGTACCCGCACCGCTGCTGGACGTGCATGGTGCCCGCCCTCATCCGCGAGGACATGGTCGTGGAGAAGGTGGACGACCAGTGGCGGACCTACTGCTCGGAGACCTGCTACTGGACCGACGCCGTCGCGTTCCGCAGCGAGTACGAGGGACGTCCCACCCCGAACATGGGCCGCCTCACCGGTTTCCGTGAATGGGAGACCCTGCACCACGACAAGGATCTCGCCGACATCGTGCAGGACCTCGGGTACGTGCGCGACGACGGCAAGACCCTCGTCGGTCAGCCGCACCTCGACCTCGACCCGAAGAAGATGTGGACCCTCGACGACGTGCGGGGCAACACCTTCCAGAGCCCGAACGTGTTGCTGAACCAGATGTCCGACGCAGAGCGCGACGCCCACATCGCCGCGTACCGCGCCGGCGGCGCTGTTCCTGCCTGATTCAGGCTCGGTGGGTGRACTTCGCCTCGGCCCCACCGCCTCACCATTCATTCCACGAGCCCAGGAGACACCCCCGTGGCCGACAAGCACCGCATCAATTTCGAGCCCGTCGACATCGAGATGGAAGTCGGCGAGGACGAGTACATCCTCGACGCCGCCTTCCGGCAGGGCATCCATCTGATGCACGGCTGCCGCGAGGGGCGTTGCTCGGCCTGCAAATCCTTTGTCCTCGACGGCGACATCCAGATGGAGGACTATTCGACGTTCGCCTGCAACGACGCCGAGACCGACGAGGGGCACGTACTGCTCTGCCGCTCGACTGCATACAGCGACTGCACCATCGAACTGCTCAATTTCGACGAGGACGAACTCCTGGGTGGTATCCCCATTCAAGAAGTGCGCACCCGGATCACCGCGATCGAGCCGATGACCAAGGACATTGTGTCGCTGCAACTGCAGCCCGTCGAACCCACGGAGTACGAGTTCAAACCCGGTCAGTACTCCGACCTGCAGATACCGGGAACCGAGGAACATCGGTCCTTCTCCATGGCGACGACCCGATCGACGCCGGGACATGTCGAGTTCCTCATCAAGAAGTACCCCGGTGGCAAGTTCGCCGGCTTGCTCGGGGACGGCATCTCGGTGGGCGACGAGATCACCCTGACCGGACCGTACGGATCCTTCACCCTCAAGGACGGTCACGTCCTGCCGGTGGTCTTCATCGGCGGCGGCGCCGGCATGGCCCCGATCCTCTCGCTCCTGCGGCACATGAGCGAGACCGGCAGCACCCGGCCCGTCCGGTTCTACTACGGTGCCCGCACGCCGGCGGATCTGTTCTACCTCGAAGAGATCCTCGAACTGGGAAAGACCCTGACGGACTTCGTGTTCGTGCCCTGCCTCTCGGAGTCGGCGGAGCCGGTGCCGTCCGGACTCCCGGAGATCGAGGAAGGCAACGTCACCGACATCGTGGACCGCCGCGAGCCGGACATCCACCGGAGCGAGGTCTACCTGTGCGGGCCACCCCCCATGGTCGATGCAGCCCTGGAATTGCTCGAGGTGCACAACACCCCGAAAGACCAGATCTTCTACGACAAGTTCACCAGCCCCGCCTTCGAGTAGGCGCCGTAGGAAACCACCCTGCTCCTTCACCGACAGAAGTGAGAAACGAGATGACCGCATCTACCGACTCCAAGCACCGTAGCTTCCCGAAGATCGAGTTCACCGACTCCGAAGCCGGCGCGCTGGACTTTCCCAGCTCCCGCAGCCGCACCTTCACCTACTACACGCCGGCCAAGAAGCGGTCGACGATGTACGAGGACGTCACCGTCGACGTGCAGCCCGATCCCGAGCGGCACCTGTCGCAGGGCTGGATCTACGGCTTCGGCGACGGACCGGGCGGATACCCGAAGGAATGGACGGCCGCGAAGTCGTCGAACTGGCACGCCTTCCTCGACCCGAACGAGGAGTGGGACCAGACGATCTACCGCAACAACGCGGCGGTCGTGCGCCAGGTCGATCTGTGCCTGCAGAACGCCAAGCGCGCCCGCGCCTACGACGGCTGGAACACGCCGTGGCTGAAGTTCATCGAACGCAACCTCGGCGCCTGGATGCACGCCGAGAACGGCCTGGCGCTGCACGTGTTCACCTCCATCCAGCGGTCCGGGCCCACGAACATGATCAACACCGCGGTGGCGGTCAACGCGGCACACAAGATGCGGTTCGCGCAGGACCTCGCGCTGTTCAACCTCGACCTGTCCGAGGCCGGGATACCGTTCGACGGGGCCGCCCACAAGGAGGTCTGGCAGTCGGCGCCCGAATGGCAGCCCACCCGCGAGGTCGTCGAACGGCTCACCGCGGTGCCGGACTGGTGCGAGCTGCTCTTCGCCACCAACATCGTCTTCGAGCAGCTCGTCGGCTCGCTGTTCCGCAGCGAACTGGTCATGCAGATCGCCGCCCGCAACGGCGACTACATCACGCCGACGATCGTCGGCACCGGTGAGCACGACTACGACCGGGATCTCGCGTACACGCGCAACCTCTTCCGGCTGCTCACCCGCGACGAGCAGTTCGGCGAATCGAACAGGGAGCTGTTCGGGACCTGGCTGGCGACCTGGGTGCCGCGCTGCCTCGACGCCGCGCGCGCCCTGCAGCCGATCTGGTCGCAGCCGGCCGACAAGGCGGTCACCTTCGCCTCCAGCCTCGAGGCGGCCGAGGCGAAGTTCCGTTCCCTGCTCGAGGACATCGGGCTCGACATCGCGAAGGAGCTGGACAAGTGAGCATGCAATTCGGATCGTCCACCGAGTTCTCCAACATGTGTGGCGTCACCCTGATGAACACCCCGATCGGCCGCGTGGTCGCCGAGGTCATGGGCGCCAAGGACGGCGTGCAGCTGACGGAGTACCCGTCGATGATCCGCGTCGACGGCGTCAACCGCCTCGAGTTCGACTACGAGGAACTCACCGACGCTCTCGGCTCCGACTTCGACGGCTCCGTCTTCGAGGAGATCAGCTCCACCCACTACGGGCGCATGGTGCACCTCGATGACAAGACCATGCTCTTCGCCAGTCCCGAGGACGCCGCCGAGTACATCGGATTCGATCTCACGGCGCACTGACCGCGGCCGTCCGGGCCCGCAGACCGGGCCCGGACGGCTCTCGATCCACCACCGGCACACGACAGAACGAGGGAAGCGATGTACGAGAAGGACGGGCAGCAGTACTTCATCGTGGACGGGCACGTGCACATCTGGGACGGCCGCGAGTCGAACCAGAAGAACGTGCACGGGCGGCAGTTCATCGACTGCTTCTACGACTACCACAAGAACCTCAGCCCCGAGGAGGAGGTGTGGGACTACGACACCTACACCTACTACGGCGGCGAACGCCTCATGAAGGACCTGTTCGTGGACGGTCACGTGGACCACGCGATCTTCCAGGCCACCCTGTTGAGCGACTTCTACCGCAACGGGTTCGGGCAGACCGAGGAGGCGTTCGGGCTCACCCGCAAGCACCCCGACAAGCTCACGTACAACCATGCCTACGATCCCCGCTACGGGGAGGCCGGCCTCGAGCAGCTGCGCCGGGACGCCGAACGGATGAACCTCCAGGGCGTCAAGCTCTACACCGCCGAATGGCACGGCGACTCCCGCGGATACAAGCTCGACGACCCGTGGTCGAGGCGCTACCTCGAGGAGTGCATCGAGCTGGGGATCAAGAACATCCACGTGCACAAGGGCCCCACCATCCGGCCGCTGGACCGTGACGCCTTCGACGTCGCCGACGTGGACAAGGTCGCCACCGACTACCTCGATCTGCGCTTCGTCGTCGAACACGTGGGCCTGCCCCGGCTCGAGGACTTCTGCTGGATCGCCACCCAGGAGTCCAACGTGTACGGCGGTCTGGCCGTGGCGATGCCGTTCATCCACACCCGTCCCCGGTACTTCGCCCAGATCATCGGCGAATTGCTCTACTGGATCGGCGAGGACAAGATCCTGTTCGCCAGCGACTACGCGCTGTGGACCCCGAAGTGGCTGATCGAGAAGTTCGTGGACTTCCAGATCCCGGAGGACATGACCGAATACGCGCCGATCACCGTCGAACAGAAGAAGAAGATCCTCGGCCTCAACGCCGCGGCGCTCTACGACATCGACGTCCCGGAACACCTGCGGCTGCCCGAGCCGGCCGGACAGGAGGGGGTCGAGGTCGCCGCGGGAGCCCAGCAGGCGGTGTCGTCGTGACCGCGGCTCCGGTGTCGGGCAGCGACGTGCTCGCCGCGCTCGGCACCGTGGTCGATCCCGAACTGGACGAACCGATCACCGATCTCGGCTTCGTGCGGTCGGTGGTCCTCGACGACGACGGGGTGACCGTGCACCTGCGGCTGCCCACCGCGTTCTGTTCGCCGAACTTCGCCTACCTCATGGCATCCGACGCGCAGGACGCCCTGCGGGCGATCGAGGACATCGGGCACGTGCGGATCCTCCTCGACGACCACCACGACAGCGGCAAGATCAACCGCGGTCTCGCCGCCGACGCCGGCTACCGGGGCACCTTCGGCTCCGAGGCGGAGGAGAACCTCGACGAGTTGCGCCGCACGTTCCGGCGCAAGGCGCACCTCGCCGCCCTGGAACGCTGCCTCGAGAACCTGCTGAAGCACTCGGAGCTCACCGTCGACGACATCCCGTCGCTGACGCTGAGCGACATCCCGCCCGGCCGGCAGAAGGCGGCCCTGATACGCCGGCGGCTCGACATCGGCCTGAGCCTGTGCCCGGCCAGCCGGGTGTTCGTCGACGACGACGGGCGGCCGATCCCCCGTGAGGCGGTACCGATGCGGCTGCGGTTCGCCAAGTCCGTGCGGATCTCCATGGAGGGGAACGCACACTTCTGCCGCGGGCTGCTCGCGACCCGGTACGCCGACGGCGACGGCGGATCGGCAACACCCCGGGTCGCCGACGTCCGAACCAGTTGTTCCGCAATCGTCAGGAGAGTGTCATGAAGGCCGTGCAGGTGGTGGGGTACCACACCAAGCTCCAGCTCGAGGAGATCCCCGAGCCGAAGATCGAGGGCCCGCTCGACGTCGTCGTCCGCATCGGCGGAGCGGGCGTGTGCCGCAACGACATCCACATCCTCGAGGGGCAGTGGGCCGAGAAGAGCGGCGTCGTCCTGCCGTACACGATCGGCCACGAGAACGCCGGCTGGGTCCACGCCGTCGGCGACGCCGTCACCAACGTCGCCGTCGGCGACAAGGTCATCCTCCACCCCCTCATCACGTGCGGACTCTGCCGCGCGTGCCGGTTCGGCGACGACGTGCACTGCGAGAACAGCCGGTTCCCCGGCATCGACACCAACGGTGGCTACGCCGAGTACCTGCGCACCACCGCGCGCAGCGTGGTCCGGATCGACGACTCGCTCGAGCCGTCCGACGTCGCAGCCCTCGCCGACGCCGGGCTCACGGCCTACCACGCGGTCGCCAAGGCCGCGCGGGCGACGCGACCGGGCGACGTGTGCGTCATGATCGGCGCGGGCGGCCTCGGCCACATCGGCATCCAGGTCCTGAAGGCGGTCTCCGCGGCGACCCTGATCGTGGTGGACCGCAACCCGGCCGCCGTCGCGCTGGCCGTCGGGATCGGTGCCGACCACGGCATCGTCGCCGACGGCACCCACGTGCAGCAGGTGCTCGAGCTGACCGGCGGCCGCGGCGCCGAGGCCGTCGTGGACTTCGTCGGCGAGGGCGGCGCCACGAGGGACGGCGTCGCGATGCTGCGCCGCGCCGGCAACTACTACGTGGTCGGATACGGCGAGAACATCGACGTCCCCACGATCGACGTGATCTCCACCGAGATCAACTTCATCGGCAATCTCGTCGGCTCCTACAACGACCTGCAGGAGCTCATGGCCCTCGCCGCCCAGGGAAAAGTCACGCTGCACACCACGAAATATCCGCTCGAGCAGTTCCAGCAGGCGATCGACGACCTCGACGCGGGACGGGTCCGCGGCCGCGCGATCCTCGTCCCCTGAACCGCACCCCGCACAGTCAGCACGAAAGGAAACCCAGCCATGGCCAAGGATCTGCGGTTCAACCAGGAGGCACGCCTCCTTCTCGAGTACGGGGTCAACGCGCTCGCCGACGCGGTCAAGGTGACCCTCGGCCCCAAGGGCCGAAACGCGGTGCTCGAGAAGCTGACCGGCCCACCCACCATCACCAACGACGGTGTCACGATCGCCCGCGAGATCCAGCTGCGGGACCCGTTCGCCAACATGGGCGCGCAGCTGGTCAAGGAAGTGGCAATGAAGACCAACGGCGTCGTCGGTGACGGCACCACGACCGCGACCGTGCTGGCGCAGGCCATGGTCCGCGAGGGGATGCGGGCCGTCGACGCCGGTGCCAATCCCATGCGGGTGCGGCGCGGCATCGAACGCACCGTTCCCGTCGTCGTCGAGGCACTGCGGGACCGGTCGGTGCAGGTCGACGGACGCAAGGATCTCGAGCGCATCGCGACCCTCGCCGCGAGCGACGACGAGGCCATCGGCGAGGCCATCGCCGAGGCGGTCTCCCACGTGGGCAGGTCCGGCATCGTCACCACCGAGGAGAGCGAGACCCTCGGGATGTCGGTGAGCGTCGTCGACGGAATCGAATTCGACCACGGCTACATCTCCGGCTACATGGTGACCAACCCCGAACGCATGGAAGCGGTCCACGAGAATCCGCTGATCCTGTTGACCAACAAGAAGATCACCCAGGTGCAGGAGATCATGCCGAGCATCGAGGCGGCCAAGCGCGCCGATCGGCCCCTCGTCGTGCTGGCCGAGGACGTCGACGGCCCCGCCCTGCAGCTCCTCGTCGGCGGCAACATGCACAACACCATGCAGTCCGTCGTCGTGCGGGCGCCCGGCTTCGGGCACCGGCGCGTCGCCGAGCTGCAGGACCTCGCGGTCGCGCTGGGCGGGCACGTCGTCGCCAAGGACACCGGCGTCGAACTGTCCGAGGTGACGGCCGAGCACCTCGGTTCCTGCGACCGCATCACGGTCACCGAGAACGAGACGACGATCGTCGGCGGCCACGGCGATCAGAGTCTCCTCGATGCGCGGATCGCGCAGCTCGAGGCGCAGCTCGGACGGGCCCGGATCGACGCCGACCAGGACAGCCTCCAGCTGCGCATCGCCCGGCTCACCGGGCGGGTCGCCGTCATCCGCGTCGGCGGCGCCACCAGCGTCGAACTCAAGGAACGCATGCTGCGCGTCGAGGACGCCCTGGCCGCCACCCGGGCCGCCCTCGAGGACGGCATCGTCGCCGGGGGCGGCACCGCCCTGGGGCAGGCGCACCGGGCGCTGGCCGAGCTCGACCTGCCCGGCGACGAAGGCATCGGCCGCGACGTGGTGCGGCGTGCCCTGCCCGAGCCGCTCCGGTGGATCGCGGTCAACGCCGGCTTCGACGGCGACGAGGTCGTGGAGGTCGTCGCGGGGCTGCCGTCGGGACACGGGTTCAACGCGCTCTCCGGCAAGTACGGCGACATGTTCGACGAGGGCGTCGTCGACCCGTTCAAGGTCACCCGCGCCGCGCTCGAGAGCGCCGCGTCCATCGCGGCGCTGCTCATCACCACCGAGACCGCGATCGTGGAGGAGGTCTTCGGCAACCCCGGGGCGATCCACGCGCCCGGCTTCGGGGACCTGGCCGAGGGCATGGTCCGCCCGTCCAACATCTACTGATCGCCGGGGGATCGTCTCGGCGGCGGCCGGGCCTCGTCGGTCGCTTCCCTCCGAGGCAACCGGCCGCCGCCGTGCCCACCACGGCTCGACAGGAAGGGAGTGCGCAATGATCTTCATCGTGGTCAGGTTCCGGGTCCGTCGCGAATACCGGGACGACTGGGTCGCCCTCACAAAGGAATTCACCGAGTCGACGCGGGCCGAACCGGGCAATCTGTGGTTCGAGTGGTCGCGCAGCGTGGACGACCCGTCCGAGTACGTGCTCGTCGAGGCGTTCCGCGACGGTGAGGCCGGTGCCGCCCACGTCGGTGCCGACCACTTCCGCAAGGGGCTCGACGCCATGCGCCCGGCGCTGAGCGAGACCCCGCGGATCCTCCACACCGAGATCCCCGGCGTCGAGTGGTCCCGCATGGGCGAACTCGAAATATAGGCGGCTCGCCGCCGTGACACTGTGGCGGCTCGCCGTGGTGCCCTTTCGGATCTCCCCCGATCCGAAAGGGCACCACACTCAATGACTCTCGCGCACGAGCAGGCGCAGTTCCGCGCCGAGCGTGCACGCCCGCGGCAGATCGACGAGCCCGTCCTCGCGCAGTTCGGTGGTCAGGCGCGTCACCCGGGCGATCGCGTCCGGGACCCGCCGCTGCCACCGCGCCAGGACCTCGTCGACGTCGGCCGGAGCGATCGGGGTGCCGTCCCGGCGCAGGATCGCGGCGACGAGGGCGTGGTGGCGTTCGGCGAGCTCGTCCCGCACCGTGGCGATCGCCGTGCTGTCCCACCAGGTGTGGGATCCGGCGGACAGGTCCGGCGACGTCCCGTCGAGCCCCAGCAGCGAACCCGTGCCGGCGTGCACCCGGGCGACGGTGCGCGCCGGGCAGTTCAGCGTGTACGCCGTGTCGACCAGGGCCGGGTACTCGCCGAGTAGCCGGAAGTCCGGCCCCGCGTCCGCCCCGGTGTCGCTCAGCAGGTCCTCCACTCCGGCACGCAGCCGGGTGATCTCGGCGCTGACGTCGAGCGGCGACGGCCGCAGCCGCAGGATCCACGAGGCCGCATGCTCGACGAAATTCTGCACGGTGCCGAGCCGCGCCCAGCGTTCGGCGCCGGAACCGGGGCGGTCCCGCGCCTCGGCCCACAACCGGTCGGTGTCGAACACCGCCCGGATCACCGCGTACGCCCGTGCGACCGCCGGCGTGCGCACCCCGAGTCGTTCCTCGAGCTGATAGATCATCCCCGGTCCGACGTGGTCGACGAGGTCGGAGGCGATCCGGGTCGCGACGATCTCGCGGCGCAGGGGATGATCCCGGATCTCGTCCTGCAGCAGTCCGCGCATGCGTTCGGGGAAGTACGCCTGGGCGACGTCGGCGAAGACGGGGTCGTCGGGCACATCCGACTCGAGCAGGTCCCGGCACACGACGTTCTTCGACCGCGCGAGCAGCACCGCGATCTCCGGCCTGGTCAGCCCGCGGCCGGCCCCGGCCCGCGCGGCCAGCTCCTGCACCGTGGGCAGTACCTCGGTGCTGCGGCGGATCCCGTCACCGGTCTCGAGGTGGCTGATGAGCCGCTCGTGCCGGCCGAGGAGCCGGGCCGCGCGCGAGACGGCGAGCCCGAGCGCCACCGACTGGTCCCGGCTCGTGCGCAACACCGTGCGGGCCACCTCGTCACGGGCGTCGCCGAGCAGGCGGTTGCGTTCCTCGAGTGTCAGACGTCCGCTGCGCCGGGCGGATTCGAGGGCGATCTTCAGGTTCACCTCGGCGTCGGAGGTGGCGACGCCGGCCGCGTTGTCGATGAAGTCCGCGTTGATGCGGCCGCCCGCCGCCGAGAACTCGATGCGTGCCCGCTGCGTGAAACCGAGGTTGCCGCCCTCGCCGACGACGCGGCAGCGGAGCTGTGAGGCATCGACGCGGACGTCGTCGTTACCCGGATCGGCTGCATCCGTGTGACTTTCGGAGGTGGCCTTGACGTAGGTGCCGACGCCGCCGTTCCAGAGCAGATCCACCGGTGCGGTCAGCAGCGCCTTGATCAATTCGCTCGGGGTGGTGGTGGGGTGCGGCAGACCGAGCAGGCGCCGTGCGGGTTCCGGGACGGTGACGGACTTCGCGGAGCGAGGCCACACCCCTCCGCCGGGCGAGAGGACGTCGCGGTCGACATCGTCCCAGCTCGATCCGGGACGCTCGAACAGCCGGCGGCGCTCCGCGTAGGCGCGGGCCGGGTCCGGGTCTGGGTCGAGGAAGATGTGGCGGTGGTCGAACGCGCCGACGAGGCGCAGGTGCGGGGAGAGCAGCATCCCGTTGCCGAAGACGTCGCCGGACATGTCTCCGATCCCCACCGCCGTCACCTCGGTGGTGTCCACGTCGACACCGAGGTCGGCGAAGTGCTCGCGAACCGCGACCCACGCGCCGCGCGCGGTGATGCCCATGGCCTTGTGGTCGTATCCGCTGGAGCCGCCGGAGGCGAAGGCGTCGCCGAGCCAGTAGTCGTACTCCGCTGCGATGGAGTTCGCCAGGTCGGAGAACGCGGCGGTGCCCTTGTCCGCGGCCACCACCAGATATCCGTCGTCCCCACCGTGGACGACCGTACGGTCCGGGTGCACGATCTTCCCGTCGACGATATTGTCGACGAGATCGAGCATTCCCCGGATGAACGTCGAATAGGCCTGGGCCGGAGAGATATCCGGGTTTCGCCGCACGAACGCGCCCTTGGCGCCGACGGGGACGATGGGAGCGTTCTTCACCACCTGGGTCTTCATCAGGCCGAGTACCTCGGTGCGGTAGTCCTCCGGGCGGTCCGAGAATCGCACACCGCCGCGGGCGACGGTGCCGCTCCGCACGTGGATGCCCTCCATGTCGTCCGAGTGGACGAAGATCTCGCGGTGGGGGACGACGGGCCCTGGATCGGCGAGACGTCCGGAATCGAGCATGAATGCGCCGTACGATTTCGGTGCGCCGTGTTCGTCGCGCTGGTACCAGTTGGTGCGCACGGTGGCGGTGACGAACGACTCCAGGCTGCGCAGGATGCGGTCCTCGTCGAGGCTTTCCGCCGCGCCGCGCCGCGCGGCGAGCGCCCGCTCCGCCCGCTCGGCGGCGACGTCCCGGTCGCGCCGGTCCGGGTCGAAGCGCGCGGCGAAGCAGGCGACGAGGGCCTCGACGAATCCTGGATGCCGGCAGAGGGTATCGACGATGTACCGCTCCGACATGATCAGACCGGCGTGGCGGGCGAAGCGGCCGGCGGCCCGGACCAGGGCGATGTCCCGCACG